>JACMOF010000070.1 GCA_014378155.1 Caulobacter sp.
CCAGTGATGATGGAAGGCCACGCCCTCCAGGCCGACGCCGACGTCGCTGAAGCCTTCGATGTGATCGCCCGCGGCCCCGCCGCTGAACCGCGGTCCCAGCTTGAACGTACCGTGGGCGGCGCGCATCAGGGCCCCTTCCTCAAGGCCAAGCAGGCCTTGGAAGGTGCGCAGGGCGGGCAGGGTCGACAGAGCCCCCCGCGGGGCGCTGTCGGCGGTTTCGATCACGCGGATGTCGCAGCCGGCGGGCAGGGCGCGGGCGAGGGCGCAGGCGGTCATCCAACCGGCGACGCCGCCGCCGAGGATGACGACGCGGCTCAAGGGGGCGCCCCTCACGCGGCGACGCCCGAGGCCGCGCAAAACCGCGCGATCCAGTCGGCGTGGGTCGGCATGGCCGCTGTGGCGCCAGCGATCGACTCCCGCATCGCCGCGAGGCGCTGAGCCAGGGCGCCGTCGGGGATCTTGTCGCTGACCGGGTCATAGCCGCTGGGGACGACGTTCTGGCCCAGATAGACCGCCAGCCAGCTGGGCTCGAGGAAGAAGCCGTCCTTGTACTTCACCACCACGCCCCGGTCGCGGAACAGGTCCATCTTGTAGGCCAGGCTATCGGGGATCTTCATGGTCCGGCGGTCGTTCCAGAACGGCGCGTCGGTGCGGTTGGTGGCATGATAGTGCAGCACCAGGAAATCGCGGATCCGCTCGAACTCCAGCTCCATGACCCGATTGTACTCGTTCTGGTCGGCCTGGTCGCAGGACCGGTCGGGGAAAAGCTCCAGCAGGGTGGTGACCGCCACCTGGATCAGGTGGATGCTGGTGCTTTCCAACGGTTCGAGAAAGCCGCTGGCCAGGCCGATGGCCACGCAATTGCGGCTCCAATGTTTCTTGCGCCGGCCGGTCACGAACCGCAGGAAGCGCGGCTCGGCCTGGGCCTGTCCCTCAAGACCGGCCAGCAGCTTGGCGGCGGCGGCGTCGTCACTGATATAGTCGCTGCAATAGACATAGCCGTTGCCGACCCGGTGCTGCAGCGGGATGCGCCAGCGCCAGCCGGCGGTGTCGGCCGTGGCGCGGGTATAGGGGATCGAAGGCTCGACAGTGTCGCACGGCACGGCGGCGGCGCGGTTGCAGGGCAGCCACTGGCTCCAGTCGTCGTAACCCGTCTTCAGCGCCTGCTCGATCAACAGTCCCCGAAAGCCAGAGCAGTCGATGAACAGATCGCCTTCGATCCGCTCGCCGCTGTCCATGACGATCGCTTCGATGAAGCCGTCCTCGCCGCGCAGGACGACGTCTGCCACCTTACCCTCGGTGCGGACCACGCCGCGCGCCTCGGCATAGGTTCGCAGATAGGCGGCGTAGAGCCCGGCGTCGAATTGGTAGGCGTAGTTGTAGGTTGAAGCCACGGAGCGCAGGTCGGAGGAGGGCGGGGCGAACTTGCCCTGGCGCGCGGCCATGATCGGCAGGCTGTAGGCCTCGATCGGCGTCGGGTCGCCGCCCTGCGCCGCGCGTAGCCAGTGATGGTGGAAACCCACGCCGCCGATCGCCGCGCCGTAGGCCCCGAACGGGTGGATGTAGCTGTCGCCGACTCGCGCCCAATCGCGAAACTCGATGCCCAGCTTGTAGGTCGCCTGGGTCTTGCGCATGAAGTCGGCTTCGTCGAGGCCCAGGGCCGTGTTGAAGTGGCGAATGTGGGGGACTGTCGCCTCGCCGACGCCGACCGTGCCGATCTCGGCGGATTCGACCAGACGGATGGTGATGGGCAAGCCGTTCAGCTTGGCCGCCAGGCCGGCAGCGGTCATCCAGCCGGCCGTGCCGCCGCCCACGATGACGATGGTTCGGACTGCCTGTTGCGTCATCCCGTTTCCCCCTGACCACCGTCGCCTCTGGGTGCGATCGGCCTAATGATGCAAATTGACAACGCTGTCTAAAATAAAACCGCTGC
>JACMOF010000071.1 GCA_014378155.1 Caulobacter sp.
CGGCGGCGTGGCGATGTTCCTGATGCACCTGGGCGAGATCCTGCCCGGCGGCATCGGCTCGGGCATCGCGATCATGGTCGTCATGGCCATGCTGTCGGTGTTCGTCGCCGGCCTGATGGTGGGCCGCACCCCGGAATATCTCGGCAAGAAGATCGAGGCCCGCGAGGTGCAGTTGTCGATCCTAGCGGTGTTGGCCATTCCGGTGGCCACCCTGGGCTTCTCGGCCACCGCCGCGATCCTGCCCCAGGCGCTCGCCGGACTGATGCACAGCGGACCGCACGGGCTGTCGGAGATCCTCTATGCCTACACCTCGGCGACGGCCAACAATGGTTCGGCCTTCGCCGGCCTGACCGCCAACGCGCCCTGGTGGGACGCCACGCTCGGCGTCGCCATGGCCCTGGGCCGCTTCCTGCCCATCGTCGCGGTGCTGGCCATGGCCGGCTCCCTGGCCGCCAAGCCCAAGCTGGCGCCCTCGGCCGGCACGCTGCCGACCGACAGCGGCCAGTTCGTCGGCCTGGTCGTCGGGGTGATCCTGATCCTGGCCGGCCTGCAATTCTTCCCCGCATTGGCGCTGGGGCCGATCGTCGAGCACTTCCAGGTGCTCAACGTCGTCGCCCAGGCCCATTGATCCCACGACTGATCGCAAAGGCGATTTGAGATGACGACCATCGAAACCCCCATGGGGAGCCCGCAGGGCGGGGAGGGCCGGCGCAAGGCCGGCGCCCTGGGCGGCGGGATGTCTCCCGCCATCCTGACGCGGGCGACCAAGGACGCCTTCGTCAAGCTGGATCCGCGCAAGCTGGCCGGCAACCCGGTGATCTTCGCCACCTGGATCGTGGCCCTGCTGTCGACGGTCTCGGCCGTCGCGGCGGTGGCCAGCCACCAGCCCGCCGGCTTCGCGATCCAGATCGCCGGCTGGCTGTGGGCCACGGTGCTGTTCGCCAACCTGGCCGAGAGCGTGGCCGAAGGGCGAGGCAAGGCCGCCGCCGACAGCCTGCGCGCCACCCGCGTCACCACCAACGCCAAGCTGCTCGACGAGCAGACCGGGGCGGTGGTGATGACCGCGGCCCACAAGCTGGTCGTCGGGTCGCTGATCCTGGTCGAGGCCGGCGACGTCGTGCCGACCGACGGCGAGATCGTCGAGGGCATGGCCAGCGTCAACGAGGCGGCCATCACCGGCGAGAGCGCGCCCGTCATCCGGGAAAGCGGCGGCGACCGCTCGGCCGTCACCGGCGGCACCACGGTCGTTTCCGACTGGCTCAAAGTGCGGGTCACCTCGTCGCCGGGCTCGACCTTCCTGGACCGCATGATCGCCATGGTCGAGGGCGCCAACCGCCGCAAGACCCCCAACGAGGTCGCCCTGGCCGTGCTGCTGGCTGGCCTGACCCTGATCTTCCTGATCGCGGTCGTGACCCTGCTGGGGCTTGGCAAGTTCTCGGGCATCGCCCTGGATCCGCTGGTGCTGGGCGCGCTGTTCATCACGCTCATTCCGACGACCATCGGCGGGCTGCTGTCGGCTGTCGGCATCGCCGGCATGGACCGGCTGATGAAGCACAATGTGCTGGCCACCTCGGGCCGCGCCGTGGAAGCGGCGGGCGACGTCGACACCCTGCTGCTGGACAAGACCGGCACCATCACCTTTGGCAACCGCATGGCCACCGAGGTGATCGCCGCCCCCGGCGTGCGCCCCGAGGCCGCGATGCGCGCGGCGATCAACGCCTCGCTGGCCGACGAGACCCCGGAAGGCCGTTCGATCATCGAGCTGGGCCGTAGCCAGGGCATCGTCATCGACGTCCCGGCCGGCGCCACCTCGATCGCCTTCAGCGCCACGACCCGTCAATCGGGCCTGGACGCTGGCGGCATGTCCTGGCGCAAGGGCGCCGTCGACGCGGTCTACAAGTCGCTCGCCCTGGATCCGAAGATGATCCCGGCCGAGGTCAGCGCCGCGGTCGACCGGATCGCCCGCTCGGGCGGCACGCCCCTGGCGGTCAGCGAGAACGGCGTCCTGGTCGGGGTGATCCACCTCAAGGACGTGGTCAAACCCAACGTCAAGGAGCGCTTCGCCGACCTGCGCCGCATGGGCATCCGCACCGTGATGATCACCGGCGACAACCCGGTGACCGCCGCCGCCATCGCCTCGGAGGCCGGTGTCGACGACTTCCTGGCCGAGGCCACGCCGGAGGACAAGCTGCGGCTGATCCGCGCCGAACAGGCCAAGGGCCGCCTGGTCGCCATGTGCGGCGACGGCGCCAACGACGCCCCCGCCCTGGCTCAAGCCGACGTCGGGGTGGCCATGCAGACCGGCGCCCAGGCCGCCCGCGAGGCCGGCAACATGGTCGATCTCGACAGCGATCCCACCAAGGTGATCGAGATCGTCGAGGTCGGCAAACAGATGCTGATCACCCGCGGCGCCCTGACCACCTTCTCGATCGCCAACGACGTAG
>JACMOF010000072.1 GCA_014378155.1 Caulobacter sp.
AGGTCTTCGCCCGCACCTTCGACCCGTCGGGCGTCGACGGCTACAAGTCGGTGATCATCGTGCCGGCCGACAGCAATCTCACCGTCGAGGGGCTGCTTAAATGCGACAAGACCCTGAACTTCGGGATCGGCGACAAGAAATCGACCTCGGGCACCCTGGCCCCGATGACCTATCTGTTCATCCCGGCCAACAAGAAGCCCGAGACCTGTTTCAAGACCGTGCTCAGCGCCAGCCATGACGCCAATCTGTTCGCGGTGGCCAATCACAAGCTGGACGCCTCGACAAACAACTCCACCGCGCTGGGCCTCAACCGCCTGGCCAAGGGCGGCGCCCAGGCCAACAAGGTCAAGGTGATCTGGGAGTCACCCACCTTGCCGGAAGACCCCATCGTCTGGCGCAAGGACCTCGACCCAGTGATCAAGGAAAAGCTGCGTCAGTTTTTCCTGACCTATGGCCAGGGCGACACTCCGGCCGCGGCCCAGCAACGCGCCAATCTCAAGCGCCTGAGCATGGGCGGCTTCAAGGCCGCCGATGACAGCCACTTGCTGGTGGTGCGCGAAATGGAAGCCTTGGAAAACGTCGGCCTGGCCCGCGAAGCCGGCGATCCCGCCAAGCTGGCGGCCGCCGAGAAGACGTTGGCAGGCATCAAGGCCGAGCGCGTGATCGCCGACGGCAAGGCCGGCGTCTCCGCCCCGGCCAACTGATCGCCCAATGTCCAACACCGCGATGAGCGCCGTTCCCCCGCCGCCGAGCAAGCCGATCTCGGCGCGGGCCTTCGACGTCCTGCTGTGGGGCGGCGTCATCGCCTTGCTGGTGATCAGTTTCAAGCCGGCCGAAATCGACAAGTTCCCGCAACTCTTCATCGAAGCCGGCAAGATGCAGGAGTTCGGGCGTGGCTTCTTCTCGCCGTTCGTTGATCGCCAGGCGTTTCTGGCCGCCGACTGGCCCCTCTATATCGGCAAGATGTGGCAGACCATCCAGATGGCGCTGTGGGGCACGGCCCTGGCGATCATCGTCGCCATCCCGCTCGGTTTGCTGGGCGCGCGCAACATCAGCCCATGGTGGATCCAGCAGCCTGTTCGCCGCCTGCTCGACATCATCCGCTCGTTGCCCGACCTGGTGGTGGCGCTGATCTTCATCACCGCCGTGGGCCTTGGTCCCTTCGCGGGCGTCATGGCCCTGATGTTCAATACCGGCGGCGTGCTGGCCAAGCTGTTCGCCGAGGCGGTCGAGTCGATCGACAAGGGCCCGGTCGAGGGCGTGCGCGCCACCGGAGCGGGCAAGCTGCAGGAAGTGGTCTGGGGGGTGATCCCGCAGGTCGCGCCGCTGTGGACCAGCTATGCGCTCTACCGCTTCGAGTCCTCCAGCCGTTCGGCGACGGTCCTGGGGCTGATCGGCGCCGGGGGTGTCGGCCAGGTGCTGCTGGATTCGATCAACGGCTTCCAGTACGACCAGACTGGCTGCATTGTGCTGGTCATCGTGGTGGCCGTGTCCTTGATCGACCTGCTGTCGCAGATCATCCGCACACGGCTGCTCTGAGGCTTCCTCTATATCCTTTCATCCCGACAAAAGTCGGGACTCAGCTGGAATGGCTTTGGGGCTTACGCCAGGCGCTCTGAGTCCTTCCAATCAT
>JACMOF010000073.1 GCA_014378155.1 Caulobacter sp.
CAGGTGCTGTTCGAGTTCCAGGCCCAGGTCGCGGCCCTGTCCGGCATGGAGGTGGCCAACGCCTCACTCTATGACGGCTCCACGGCGACGGCCGAGGCGGTGATGATGGCCACGCGAGTCACCCGCCGCAACAAGGCGGTGATGTCGGGCGGCCTGCACCCGCACTATGTCGGCACGGTCGAGACCCTGGCCCACGCTGCCGGCGTCGCCACCGATCGCCTGGCGGCCGCCATCGACGGCGAGGACGCGGTGATCGCCGCCATCGACGCCGACACCGCCTGCGTCGTCGTCCAGACTCCCAACGTGTTCGGCACGGCCACCGACGTCAGCAAGATCGCCGCCGCCGCCCAGGCCGCCGGCGCGCTGCTGATCGTGGTGACGACCGAGGTCGTTTCGCTGGGCCTGCTGAAGTCGCCCGGCGAGATGGGCGCCGACATCGTGGTCGCCGAGGGCCAGTCGATCGGCAACGGCCTGAACTTCGGCGGCCCCTATGTCGGCCTGTTCGCCTGCAAGGAAAAATACGTCCGCCAGGCCCCCGGCCGGCTGTGCGGCGAGACCGTCGACGCCGACGGCCGTCGCGGCTTCGTCCTGACCCTGTCGACCCGCGAGCAGCACATCCGCCGCGACAAGGCCACCTCCAACATCTGCACCAATAGCGGCCTGTGCGCCCTGGCCTTCAGCATCCATATGAGCCTGCTGGGCGAGACGGGCCTGCGCCGGCTGGCCCTGATCAACCACCAGAAGGCCGTGGCTCTGCGCGACGCCCTGGCGGCCGTGCCGGGCGTCGAGATCCTGACCCCCCGGTTCTTCAACGAGTTCGCGGTGAAGCTATCGCGCAACGCCGCCGAAGTGGTCGAGACCCTGGCCGCCAACGGCGTCATCGCCGGCGTGCCGTTCTCGCGCCTCGACCCGGCCGCCGGCCTCGACGACGTCCTGCTGGTCGCCATCACCGAGACCACGCCCGATAGCGATATCCTTCTCTTCTCCAAGGCCCTGACCAAGGTGCTGGCCCAATGAGCATGAACAACGTTGGACGGCCGACCCGTCCCGAAGCCTCGCCTGACGCCGTGAACGATTATCTTCACCCCACCCTGACCGGCGCTCGCGGGCTCCTTCAGGACGAGGCCCTGATCTTCGAACTGAACGCTTGGGACAAGACCGGCGTCGATCTGCCGGATGCTCCCCCGGCCGACGACCTTGGCGACCTGCTCCGCACCGCGCCGATCGGCCTGCCGGGCCTGTCGGAGCCGGAAGCGGTGCGCCACTATGTGCGGCTGAGCCAGAAGAACCACGCCATCGACCTGGCGCTGTATCCGCTGGGCTCGTGCACGATGAAGCACAATCCTCGCCTCAACGAGAAGATGGCCCGCCTGCCGGGCTTCTCCGACATCCATCCGTTGCAGCCGCAGTCGACGGTGCAGGGCGCGCTGGAGCTGATGGACCGCCTGGCGCACTGGCTGAAGACGCTGACGGGGATGCCGGCGGTGGCGCTGAGCCCCAAGGCCGGCGCCCATGGCGAGATGTGCGGCATGCTGGCCATCCGCGCGGCCCACGAGGCTAACGGCCAGGGCCATCGCAAGACCGTGCTAGCCCCGACCAGCGCCCACGGCACCAACCCGGCCACGGCGGCCTTTGTCGGCTACACCGTGGTCGTGATCGCCCAGACCGCCGACGGACGAGTCGATCTGGCCGCCCTGGAGTCCAAGCTCGGCGATCACGTGGCCGCCATCATGGTCACCAACCCCAACACGTGCGGCCTGTTCGAGCGCGACGTGGTCGAGATCGCTCGGCTGACCCATGCGGCCGGGGCCTATTTCTACTGTGACGGGGCCAATTTCAACGCCATCGTCGGCCGGGTCCGCCCGGGCGACCTGGGCGTCGACGCCATGCACATCAACCTGCACAAGACCTTCTCCACTCCGCACGGTGGCGGCGGTCCGGGCGCGGGTCCGGTGGTGCTGAGCGCCGCCCTGGCGCCGTTCGCCCCCACCCCGTGGATCGTCAATCACGAACACCGCTTCACGCTTGTCGAGGAGGCGAGGGGCCCCGCCGCCCAGGCCTTTGGGCGGATGAGCGCCTTCCATGGCCAGATGGGCATGTTCGTGCGGGCCTATGCCTACATGCTCAGCCACGGGGCCGACGGCCTACGGCAGGTGGCCGAGGACGCGGTGCTGAACGCCAACTACATCAAGGCCCGCCTCAGCGACCTGATGAGCCCGGCCTTCCCGAATGGCCCCTGCATGCACGAGGCCCTGTTCGACGACACTTGGCTGGACGGCACCGGCGTCACCACGCTCGACTTCGCCAAGGCGATGATCGACGAGGGCTTCCACCCGATGACCATGTACTTCCCGCTGGTAGTTCACGGCGCCATGCTGATCGAGCCGACCGAGACCGAGAGCAAACAGGAGCTCGACCGCTTCATCTACGCCCTCCGCGCGCTCGCGGGGGCTGCGAAGGGGGGCGACGTGGAGCGCTTCAAGGGCGCGCCCTATCACGCGCCGCTCAAGCGCCTGGACGAGACTCTAGCGGCCCGAAAGCCACGCTTGAGGTGGAAACCTGTGGCCGCCGCGCCACTGGCTGCGGAATAGAGGCCACAGTCGGGTTAAGCGACAACGGGACGCCTTTACGGAAAGGCGCCCCAATCTCATATCGGGTCATGTGAGCCGAGAGGCCGGCCTGTCGCCGGGATCAAGCGGACCACGGAACCCGTTTCTTCCCGTCATGAACCTCGTCCTCGCCATGCCTTCCGTGCGTTTCTCCGCCGCCGACGAACTCGCCCGCGAGCTTCTCGGGCGGATTTCGCGCGTGGTCTTGGTGACGCTGGGCTTGATCCTGGTGGTGGCGGGCTTTCTGATCGCGCCTCTGCCCGGTCCGCTGGGCGTGCCGTTGACGGTCGGCGGGCTGATGCTGGTGCTGCGCAACTCGTTCCGGGCGCGCAAGCAGTTCGTGCGCTTCCAGCATGCCCATCCCAAGCTGCTGTTCCCGCTGCGCCGTCTGCTGCGCCGCGAGCCCGAGGTGCTGCCGGTGGCGTGGCAGCAGGTGCTGCGCATGGAGCGTTTGATCGTGCCGCATCGCTGGCGCGTGGCCAAGCGCTGGCGCCGGTCGCTCAAGCGCCGGTCTTCCGCGCACCTCGCGCACAAGCGGCGGCCGTGAGCGGCGCCGCCGAAACGCTCGCCAGGTTGCCTTCGAGGCTCTATCGCCGCCGTCGCCGTCTGGCCCTTGTCCTGCGTGAAACCGCGGGGCGCGTCGCCCGCTGGGCGGCGCTGGCCTTTGGCGTGCTCGTGCTGTTGGCCGGGGTGATCCTGACGCCATTACCGGGCCACCTGGGCCTGCCGCTGCTGGTCGTCGGCCTGATGATCGTGCTGCGTAACTCGTTCCAGGCCAAGCGCCGCTTCCTGCGCTGGCAACGCCGGCACCCGAAGCTCATCTTCCCGATCCGCCGGCTGATGCGCCGTGAGCCGGAGATCATGCTGGTCGCCTGGCAGCAGTTGTTGCGGTCCGAGAAGCTGTTCCTGCGCAAGGCGTCCTGGCGGGTGCTGAAGCGTGGGCGCAAGCACATCAAGCGCCGGTGGCTGAAGAAGCAGCCGGCTTAGCGGCGGGACCCGAACTCCTTCCCCTGTGGGGGAGGTGTCGGCGACGCCGACGGAGAGGGGAGTGATCGGGCAGCCAATCACAGCCCTGACCGACGACCCTAAAACTCCCC
>JACMOF010000074.1 GCA_014378155.1 Caulobacter sp.
CCGGTAGGCGGCCCTGTTAAGGCCTAGCCGGATGACCGGTTCGCCGTTTCCGACGAGGGCCGGCGCCGGGGGACGCGGATCCAGAAGACACGCACGCCGCTTCCCCAGCTGCCGCCGCCGGCCAGGGGGCTCCCCTACGATGGGAGTCCCCGGACACGCTGAAGTAACCCCCTTCAGCCCAGTCCCGCTCGATCGCCCCCCGCCGCCGCATCGGTCGCTGGCCATGCGCCCTTTCCTCGCGACGAGGTGAGAGAAGGATACGGGCGCCGGGAGTCACGGAGGATAAGTCTTTTTCAGGCGTTGATTTTGCTTGGGAAACACGGCGGGAGACGGGAGCATGGATTTGTTTCTTGTCCCTCCCCTTATGGGGAGGGTGGCGGCGAAGCCGACGGGTGGGGCTCCGGCGCCCGGCGCTCCATGCGGCCAGCTCCCCCCACCCGACCCCTTCGGGGCCACCCTCCCGCGAGGGGAGGGAAGGATATGTTCTTTTGGCGACTACTTCCCCTTCAACTGGCGATCGAAGAAGTCCAGGTGGGTCTTCAGCACGTGCAGGCCCTTGGTACGGCTGCCGGGGGCGCTGTGGCGCTCGCCGGGATAGAGCATCATCTCGAACGGCGTGGCGTTCTTCTGCAGGGCCGCGATCAGGCGGGTGCTGTTCTCGAAGATCACGTTGTCATCGGCCATGCCATGCAGCAGCAGCAAGCTGTTGGGCTTGAGGTTCTTCAGGCGATTGAGCGCGTCGGACCTGGCATAGCCGTCCTTGTTCTCGTCCGGCTTGCCCATGAACTGCTCGGTATAGTGGGTGTCGTACAGGCCCCAGGCCGTGGGCGGGGCGCCAGCCGCGCCGGCCTTGAACGGGGTGTCGGGCGCCGTCATCAGCATCAGGGTCATGAACCCGCCGTATGACCAGCCCATGACACCCAAATTCCCGGCGTCGACATAGGCCAGGGTCTGCAGGAACTTGGCCCCCACCAACTGGTCGTCGACCTCCACCGTCCCCATGCGCCGGTCCAGCGCCCGCTTGAACTTGGCCGAGCGGTTGGTGCTGCCGCGGTTGTCCAGCTTGAAGATGACGTAGCCGTCTTCGAGATAGGGCCGCTCGCGCACGCTTTGCCAACCCTTGTTCACCGTCTGGGCGTGCGGGCCGCCATAGACCGAAACGATGGCCGGGTATTTCTTCGCCGGATCGAAGCCGATCGGCTTGAGGATCTCGTAGTGTAGCACCTCGCCGTCGGCGGCCTTCAGCACGCCGTATTCCGGAACCGGCAGGGTCGCGGCATAGGGCCAGTAGGGATGGCCCTCGGCCAGCCTGTTTTCCTCGATCCAGCGCACGCGCTGCCCGTCGGGCGCGTAGAGCGCGGTCTGGGGCGGGGTCTTGATGTCGCTATACCTGCCGGCGAAGGCGCCGTTGGGGGCGACCTTGGCGCTCCACCAGCCGCCGGCCGAGGTCAGGGCCTTGGGCGCGCCATTCTTTCCGCTGGCGGGCTTCCCGTAGGAGACTTCGTATATGCGGCGCTCCAGCGGCGTCTCGATCGAGGCGCTGAAGATCGCCACCTTGCGGGCCTCGTCGACGCCTTCCAGGTCGGCCATGGGCCAGTCGCCCTTGGTGACCTGGGCGATCAACTTGCCGGTGGCGGCGTGGTGATAGAGGTGCTTGTAGCCAGACTTCTCCGACGACCACAGGAAGCTGCCGTCTTTCAACGGCTTGAAATCGTCGTTCAGCTCCAGCCAGTGGGCGTCGGTCTCGGTCAGGATCGTCTTGCCCACGCCCGTCGCGGGGTCATAGGCGATTAGCTCGAGCGTCTTCTGATCGCGGGCCTGGCGCTGGACATAGAGAGTCTTGCCGTCGGCCGACCAGTCGACGCGGGCCAGATAGATGTCCTTGTTCGAACCCAGGTCGATTTGGATGGTCTTGCCCGAAGCCATGTCCTGGACGAACAGGTCGACCACGGCGTTGGGACGGCCGGCGCGCGGATAGCGCTGCTCGACCACCGTGGCGCCGCCCGGACCGATGTCGGCGCGCGGCACGATATCGACGCCGCTCTCATCGACGCGGGTATAGGCGATGCTCGTTTCGTTGGGGTTCCACCAGTAGCCGGTGAAACGGTCCATTTCCTCCTGAGCGACGAACTCGGCCACGCCGAACGACAGAGCGTCCTTGCCGCCAGCGGTCAAGGCCTTCTCGGCGCCGCCGGTGATCGGCTTGATGTAGAGGTTCTGGTCGCGGACATAGGAGACGAAACCGCCCTTGGGCGAGACCTTGGCGTCGACTTCGTCGCCGGGGGTCTCGGTCAGCCGGCTGACCTTGCCGTTTGCGACGCTGTCCAGATAGAGGTCGCCGTCCAGCGGCACGAGGATGAAGCGGCCCTGGCTGTCCCAGCTATATTCGACGATGCCGCGGGCCGAGACGCGGGCCCGTTCGCGGCGGGCCAGCTCGGCTTCCGACAGCGCCTTGGCGCCCGAGGACAGGGCCGCCGAGTCGATCAGGCGATAGGGCTCGCCGCCCGCCACGTCGGCCGCCCACAGGTCCTGGACATTGGCCGCGTCGGCCTTGCCCTTCAGATAGGTGACGCGCTTGCCGTCCGGCGACAGGGCTACGCCCTTGGCGGTGGGGCCCGACAGGGCCGGATCGGCGAAAACGCGTTCGGGGGTGAGGTTTTGCGCCAGGACCGGCGAGGAGAGGGCGAGGGCGGCCGTGATGGCCAGGAGCGAGGGTCTGATCATGGCGTGGGACGCTAGAGGTGCGTGGGGCGGTTGTCAGCAGGGAAAGTTAGCGTCTGTCCGCCCACCTAGCAGGGCAAGTGTTCGCCGCACGAAAAAGGGCCGGGATCGCTCCCGGCCCTTCGCTCATTTCGGGCGATGAACGCCTAGAAGGCCTTCTTCACCGTCACGAACCCTTGGCGCGGCGGCGCCGTCAGCACCGTCTGAGCCGTGCCGGCGGCGTCATTATTGGCGAAACCGCCCGAACCAATGGTGGAGATATAGTCCTTGTCGGTCAGGTTGGTGATGTTGGCCTGGATTTCCAGACCCTTGGTCCAGACATTGTCATCAGGAAACCGATAGCCGACCGTCAGGTCCGCCACGGTGGTTGAAGGCGCCTGACCACCGATGTTTTCGTAGGTGTAGTAGCGCTTGTCGGTATAGGCGACGCCTAGCTTGCCGTAGAAGCCGCTTTGCTCGAACGACACTTCGCCCTTGAAGATGTTCTTGGGCGTGTTGACGACGGTCTTGTCCTTTGTTCTGGCCTTGATCGTGCCGTCTGCGGCGACGACGTCGTCCTCGTACTTCGAGTCGTTATAGGAGTAGGCGCCGTACAGCGACCAGGCGTCAGACAGGCGATAGGTTCCAGCCAGTTCCAAGCCCTTGGTCTCGACCGAACCGACGTTCGACAGCACCGGCGCGTTGCCTTGGATCGTCGCGCCTTGAGCCAAGGCCAGCAGGCGGTCATCGAAGGCGACGTGATAGAAGGCCGCCACGCCCTGAAAGCGCTCGTTGTGGTAGCGGGCGCCCAGTTCGATGGTCTTGGAGCTTTCCGGGTTCAAGGTTTTGGCGATGTAGTCGACTCGAGCCTGGCTTTGCGAGGCGAACGGACCGGACGTGGCCGCCGAGACATAGGCGCCCATGTTCTCCGTATAGCCGGCAAACAGCTCTCCGCCGTTTTTCAGATCGTAGACCGCGCCGAACTGCGGCAGGAAGCTGTCCTTGGACTCGATCTTGCCCGACAGGGGAGAGCCGACCACGGTCTTGACGCCGTTCTCGACCTTGATGGCCTTGAAGCCGAAATTGACCTTCAGAGCATCCGTCGCGGTCCAGGTGTCTTCGATATGGGCCGTCGTGGTCTTGGTGTCGAAACTGTACTGCCACTGGGTGAAGAACGGGTTGGACTGGAAGTCCAGCGCGTCGCGCGAAGGCGCCGCGGCGGTCTCGGCGTAGAAGCGGCGTGCCTGGTTGAAGTCGTTCTGCTCGGTCCAGAACCCGCCGCTGACGATGTGGGCGCCCAGATCGACGGCTAGTTCGGCGATCAGGCCCTTGCGGTCGATATCGTACTCAGTGGAGCGGATCGATAGGGGGGCGGCCGTCGAACCCGCAGTTCCGAAGCCGGGGCTGGGCACATACGGCGTGTACCACAGGCCCTGACCCTGGTTGGTGTGACCATAGGCGGTGGCGGTGAGGCGGACCTTGTCGGTGATCGGCAGGTTCAGTCCCAGGCCGTAGAGGTCATCGTCGCGGATGCCGGCCCCGGCGTAATAGGAGTCGTCAACGCACTTGACCGGCGCCGGATAGGGATTCGTCCCCGTGCCCGTGTAGCAGCCGTTGCCGTCCAGCCGGGCCGAGCCGGCGGTGTAGTTCGCGGGGTTCAGATAGGCAGCCGCCGTGGACACCGCCGCCGCCCAGTTGGGCTGGAAATTGTCCCAGTCGCGGCCCAAGCGCTTGATCATGTCGAACGACAGGTCTTGGTAGTCTTGCTCGCGGCGCTCCGAGCGATTGTAGAAGGCGGTCAAGTCGCCCTCGCCGATCGGCAAAACGACCTTGAGGTCATATTGGCGCTGCTTCTGCTCGCCGCCGCCCTTCCACTTGTCGGTGTTCTGGTCGGCGATCGACAGATAGCCGCGCAGGCCGCCCAGACCGGCGATGGCGCCACTGTCGACGCGGCCGAACAGCCGGTACATGCTTTCCGAACCCGCTGTAGCGTTGATCTGAGCGCCGAAGGCTTCGGAGGGATCGCGCGAGAAGAACTGCAGCGTACCGCCCAGGTTCGAGGTCGAGGCGGTGCCCAGCGCGCCGGCGCCCTGCGCCAGTTCAACCCGCCCGATGTCCTCGCTGGCGATGGCGCGGCTGATGTGTAGGCCGTTGTGGTTGCCGTAGCTCATGTCGCCTAGCGGCACGCCGTCCAGGGTGAAGCCCAGCTGGTTCTGATTGAAGCCGCGGATCGAGATGCGGGTCGACCATTCATAGGCGCCGAAGGCGTCGGCCGACTGGAAGGTCACGCCCGGAAGCTTGTCGATCGCCTTCAGCGGGCTGCTGCCGGCGGCTTCAAGCAGCAATTGCTCAGTCTTGAGGGTCTGGACCTGCCGGCTCTGACCTTGGCCCAACACGACGACGGCGTCGACTTCGTTGGCGTCGGCCGGAGCGTCGGCGCCGGGCGCTGGCGTGGCGGCGGAGACGGTCTCGGCGGCGAGGGCGGGCGCGGCCAGCAACAGCGCGCAGGCGGCGGCGCCCAGCATCAGGTGTTGTTTCATGATTGGATCCCCACGCCGGCGCTCAGGGAGAGCGGCGCCGGCTTAGGAACCTCGGGTAACAGCGCTGCGCGACAGTCCTTTGACGCTTTCGTGTCGGGTTTCCGACGGCGGCGCGACGCCGCCGTGACGCTCCGCCACGACCGCCGACATTGCGCAATCCCGCCCCGGGGGCTATCTGAGCGCCCGACCCCCCGATCCGATACGCAAGAGGCCGACGCCCCCCATGGCTCAGCAATATATTTTCCAGATGCAGGGCCTCACCAAGGCCTTCCCCGGTGGCAAGAAGATCTTCGAGAACATCTGGCTGTCGTTCTATTCCGACGCCAAGATCGGCGTCGTGGGCGTCAACGGCTCGGGCAAATCGACCCTGCTGAAGATCATGGCTGGCCTGGACGACCAGTTTTCGGGCGAGGCCAAGGCCGCTGAGGGCATCCGTCGGGGCTACCTGCCGCAGGAGCCGGTGCTGGATCCGACCAAGGACGTCTGGGGCAATGTCATCGCCGACTGCGAGGACAAGCTGATCTTCGACAAGTACAACGAGATCGCCAACCGGCTCGGCGAGGACTATTCCGACGAGCTGATGGAGGAGATGACCAAGCTCCAGGAGATCATCGACGCCCGCGACCTGTGGGACATCGACTCCAAGGTCGAGATGGCCATCAACGCCCTGCGCTGCCCGCCCAACGACGCCAGCATCGAAGACCTGTCGGGCGGTGAAAAGCGCCGCATCGCCCTGGCGCGCCTGCTGCTCAGCAAGCCCGACATCATGCTGCTGGACGAACCCACCAACCACCTGGACGCCGAGTC
>JACMOF010000075.1 GCA_014378155.1 Caulobacter sp.
CCGCTCATTTGCACCAAATGGTCGCTTTTGTCGCATAGGTCCGGAACCTGACCGTGCCTATGTTCAGTTAAGGCGCAGATCCTGGCGCCACGGGAAGGAAAACCGAAATGAACCGCGCCGTCGCACTCGCCGCCAAAGCCCCCTCTTTGAACGTTCAGCGCGCGAGCATTCTGGTTCTCAACACCGGTTTTTGGACCTTCGTCATCCTGGTCGGGCGAGCCCTCTACGCCTGATCGGTGACGCAGACCCGGGTCGCGCATTCCCCCCTTTGCGCGCCCCGGGGGTACCCTTTTCGAGCACGGCCCGCCCCCGACACGCTGTCGCGATATTCCCCCTTTGCAGGACGGCCGATCGGCGCCCATATTCGTATCGTGTTGTTCAACATCTGAAAGGAGGTGACCAGTGTCTCATTGTCTCCAACCGAGGTCGCGAGTGACCTGGAGCCTGAAGAACGAGGTTTCCAACTGAGGGCGTTGCACGCCTAAGGTTCGAGTCACGCCGCGATGCGGCTACGACGATGGAGGGCTGTTTCGAGTAATCGGGACGGCCCTTTTTCATTCCCGGATGCGGACGGGACAGGCCCATTGGCCTGTCCCGTCCGCATTCACGCCCCGACCAGTTCCCTCCCGATCAGGAACCGCCGGATCTCGTTGGTGCCCGCGCCGATGTCGTACAGCTTGGCGTCGCGCACCAGCCGCTCCACCGGCCATTCCTTGGTGTAACCCGCCCCACCCAGGGCCTGAACAGCCTCCAGAGACACCTTCACCGCGTTTTCAGACGCCATCAGGATCGCCCCCGCCGCGTCGAACCGCGTGGTCTTGCCGGCGTCGCAGGCCCGCGCCACGGCATAGACATAGGCCCGGGCCGAGTTGAGGGCCACGTACATGTCGGCCACCTTGCCCTGCATCAACTGGAACGAGCCGATCGCCTGGCCAAACTGCTTGCGGTCGCGGACATAGGGCAGCACCACGTCCAGGCAGGCCTGCATGATGCCTAGAGGCCCGCCCGAAAGCACGGCGCGCTCGTAGTCCAGGCCGCTCATCAACACGCCGACGCCGCCGCCCACCGGGCCCATGACGTTCTCTTCCGGGACCTCGCAGTCCTCAAAGACCAACTCGGCGGTGTCGCTGCCCCGCATGCCCATCTTGTCGAGCTTATTGCTGACGCTGAAGCCCTTCATGTCCTTTTCGATCAGGAAGGCCGTGATTCGTCGCGAGCCCTCTTGTCCATTGGCGGTCTTGGCATAGACCACCAGGGTGTCGGCATGCGGGGCGTTGGTGATCCAGAATTTCGTGCCGTTCAGCACGTAGCGATCGCCGACCAACTCGGCCTTCAACTTCATCGACACCACGTCCGATCCCGAACCGGCCTCGCTCATGGCCAGCGCGCCGACATGCTCGCCGCTGATCAGCTTGGGCAGGTAGCGCGTCTTCTGCTCCGGCGTGCCCCAGCGGCGGATCTGGTTGACGCAGAGATTCGAGTGGGCGCCGTAGCTTAGCCCCACCGAGGCAGAGGCGCGGCTGACCTCCTCCATGGCGATCACGTGCTCGAGATAGCCCAGGCCCAGGCCGCCGAACTCTTCTTCAACGGTGATCCCGTGCAAGCCTAGGTCGCCCATCGGGACCCACAGTTCGCGTGGGAAGCTGTTGGTCTGGTCGATCCTGGCCGCGATCGGCGCGATGTGGTCGGCCGCGAAGCGGGCGGTGGTGTCTCGGATCGCGTCGGCCGTCTCGCCCAGCGCGAAGTCCATCGAAGGTGAGGTTTGGTTCGTCATGGGGCGAACACATAGCACAAACGCCCGCAGATCAAGCAGACCTGCGGGCGTTCATGCTCTCGGTGCGAGGGATCGAGGGTCTAGTCTTCGTTCTCGAGATCGGGATCGCCCAGGCGTCGCATCAGCAGATAGGCCGAGGTGGCGAAGCAGATCATGCCGATCACGCTGGCGGCCCAGCCGAACATCTTGATGGGCGACAGGCCCTCATTGGCCCCGACGCTGAGGTTCCACAGGATGCCACCGCCAAACAGCGCCAGGCCGAGCAGGCCCAGGCTGACCAGCAGGCTAACCCCGCCAAAGGCGTGCGGCTGAGCTTCCGCGAACGGCACGTCCTGCGGTTCGAGGTCGACCTCGGCGCTGGTCGAGAAGCCGCCCAGATTGAACACCGAGCCGCCGACGCGCGCCTTGGGGGGCTCGAACAGGTTTGGCTCGACAACGAGCGGCGCCTCGGGGAGCGGCGCCTCGGGGAGCGGCGCCTCGGGCTCCGGCGGCGGCGCGAAGACCGGCTCGGCCGTGGGCTCTTCCGATGTCAGCTGGAATGGCGCGGGCCCGGGCTCGGCCAGGAGGGGCTCTGCGGGCTTCTGATAGAGCACGGCCGACAGCTGGCCAGAGGCGGCCACGGGCGGCTCGGGCAGAACCAGGTCCTGGCTGGGCAAGGCGGCGGCGATCGCCGCTACCTCGTCGGGCAGGATGGCTTCCAGCCGGGCGCCGACTGCGGCGGCGGCCTGCTCGCTGGCGCTGGGCCCCGACTCCTTGGTCAGCAGGACGGGCGAAGCGTCCTCGCGGTGGGCGACGGCGCGGTCGCCCTCCAGGGAGGTGGTGATCGCGGCGGGAGTCTGGGCGGGGATCAGGGCGCCGGCGTCATGGTCGACCTTGGGCCGCAGCACCGAGCTTGGCGCGGCCACCCAATTGCCGTCGGTTGGCGTCAGGAACAGCGTCTTCTCGGCCGAGCGGCGGCGCACCAAGGCGTCGATGACGATCCGTTCGCCCTCGAAATCGGCCTTGCGCCACATCTCCATCGCGCCGGCGGCCTGCAACAGCGCGCCCTCGTTAAGCCGACGCAGCACGCCCGAACGGACGAAGTTGTCGGTGCCGATATTGAAGGCGAAACAGGCCAGGGCGTCGAACTGGTTCTGGTTCAGCGGGGTGTAGACGTTCTCGTTCACCGCATGGGCCACGGTGATCAGGTCATAAAGCAGCAGAGCTTCGGCGTCCTGTTCCGAGACAGAGGCGCCAGCTCGGGCGGTCAGGGTGTGGCCATAGCCCAGCGTCCAGCGCCCGTCGGGCAGCTGCGCGGCTTTCATCCGGTAACCCTCGAACCTCTTGATGAGATCGACGGCGGCGCGGGAGACCTGATAACGCGGTTTCATCGCCAGAGAT
Organism: Caulobacter sp.; assembly: GCA_014378155.1. Lineage (GTDB taxonomy): Bacteria > Pseudomonadota > Alphaproteobacteria > Caulobacterales > Caulobacteraceae > Caulobacter. The sequence continues at coordinate 3,155 of JACMOF010000075.1, forward strand.
GACCCAGTTTGAGACAGACGCGGATGCGTTCGAGAGACTCCGCGCAAGATGGGCGCCGTTCTTCAGCGCCATCCCTGCACTGCCGCTTGGGTCCCGACTTTCGTCGGTATGAGCAGCTCGTAGGGGGCTCTAGTGCAACAACAGCGCCGCGATCAGCAGCACCGCGAAGAAGCCGGTGAAGTCGGTCAAGAAGGTGACGAAGATCGACGACGACACGGCTGGGTCGCGTCCCATCTTGGCCAGGGTCAGCGGCGCCAGGATGCCGCCGACCGCCGCGGTGAAGATATTGGTGATCAGGGCCAGGCCGACGATGATCGCTAGCTTGCCGTGGTGGTCCTTCGGGCCAAAGAACAGGTAGGTCGCCCCGCCCATCACGACGGCCAGGGTAAAGCCGTTGACCAGGCCGACCCCGAGTTCCCGCAGGATGATCCGGCGAGCGTTGGCGGTGGTCAGCTCCTTGCTGGCCAAGGCCCGCACGGCCACCGCCAGGGTCTGGGTGCCGGCGTTGCCGCCGAGCGACGAGACGATCGGCATCAGGATGGCCAGGGCCACCAGCTGGGCGATCTCGTCCTGGAATACCGCCACGCCGCTGACGGCGATGGTGGCGGTGATCAGGTTGAGCAGCAACCACGGCAGGCGGGCCTTGACGATATCGACCACGGTGGCGTCACGCCCCGCGTCGCTCACGCCGGCCAGGGCCAGGATGTCTTCTTCCGCTTCTTCGCGGATGACCCCAACGATGTCATCGACGGTGATCTGGCCCACCAGCCGTCCGCCGGCCTCGACCACCGGGGCGCTGATCAGGTGGTACTTGTCGAAGATGTAGGCCACCTCCTCCTGGTCCATGTCGACGGTGATCTCGGTCACCGCCTCCATGATTTCGGCCAGGGGGGTCTCCAGCTTGCTGGTCAGCAGCAGGCTGATCGGCAGGGCGCCGACCGGGGTGAACGACGGGTCGACCACATAGACGTCGAAGAACAGCTCCGGCAGGTGGTCGCCCGACACCCGCACGTGGTCGATGGTCTGGCCCACGGTCCAGAACTGCGGCGCGGCCAGGAACTCGCGCTGCATCAGGCGGCCGGCCGTTTCGTCCTCGTAGGACAGGCTGGTCTCGATGGCGGCGCGGTCGCCCTCGTCCATGGCGGCCAGCACCTGGGCGCGCTTGCCGGCGTCCAGGTCGTCGATGACGTCGGCGGCGTCGTCGGAGTCCAGCTCCTCCAGCGCCCTCGCCAGGGTCGCCGACGGCGTGGCCTCCAGCACCTCCTCGCGCAGGTTGTCGTCCAGTTCGGCGATGATCTCGCCCAGCCATTCCGGGTCGAGGACCGGGATCACCTCTTCGCGGTAGGCGGCCGACAGGAAGCCCATCAGGTCGGCGACGTCGGCCGGCTCCAGCGCATGGACCAGCTCGCGCAGACGCGCGGTGTCGCCGCGGTCGGCCGCGTCGATGACCATCTCGACATATTCGGGATTGAGGGCGTAGTCGTCGCCAAGGGCGAGGTCTTCGAGATCCTCGACCGCTTCCGGTTCTGGGATCAGCAGGTTGTGACGCGCCTCGTCGGTCAGGTCGACAGTTTCCCGGGTCATGGGCGCCTCCTGAACTGTAAGCGTTGCGTCCTGCGGGTTATTCCGAAGTTGCGAGAAGGGCAAACCCCTTCTCCAGAAATGGGTAGAGCGCGCCCAGCGAGTCGGAAACCGATTTCGCCAAGCGCGCTCTAGGCCTTTGTCCACCTGGTGCGGTCGAGAAGACTCGAACTTCCACGCCCTTTCGGGCACAGCGACCTCAACGCTGCGCGTCTACCAATTCCGCCACGACCGCTCATGGTGAGGCGCGGCAGGTAGCAAACTGAGTTTGATTTGGAAAGAGCGGAGTTTGCACATAGCGAACAAAGCGCCCTTCGCCATGGGCTGGGTCTCAGGCCCCGCCGGCCATGTAGTCGTAGACGTCGGCGGCGCGGGTCACCTGGATGGCGATGCGGTCGTCGCTGATCTGGATTTCGCCCCGGGCGATGGGGTGGTTGTTGGCCAGGATCCAGACCTCGTCATTGGTCTTGGCGTCCAGCGGGATCACCGCGCCGCGGCCCATGCGCAGCAGCTGCTGCATCGGCAGGATCGAGCGCCCCAGAAGAACCGAGATCTCGATATTGACGGCGTTGACCTGGCTCACGAAGTAAGTCCCTGGAAGACACGCGCGGCCATGGTTGCTCGCGTTGCACCTGATGCAAGTCAAAGGCCGCATGCTGGACCGCCCGTTAAGCC
>JACMOF010000076.1 GCA_014378155.1 Caulobacter sp.
CAAGCCGAATTTGGCGGTTTCGTTCTGAATCAACGGTTGGCGCAGCTTGGGTCCCGGCCTTCGCCGTGATGAGGGGAAGAGGGGGGTGTTGGAGCGAAAGCTTTAACCGCCCTTCACGACCCGCCGCGCCCGGGGCGCGATGCGGGTGAGCAGCTCATAGGCCGTGGTGCCCGCCGCCGCCGCCGCGTCGTCGACCAGGCGGTCGGGGCCGATGATCTGCATCATCGCACCCGGCCTTGCCGCGTCGCAATCGGTGATGTCGACGGCGATCAGGTCCATGGAGACCCGGCCCAGCATCGGCCGCAGGGCGCCGTCGAACCACATCGCCCCGCGCGGATGGGCGGCGCGGGGCACGCCGTCGGCGTAGCCGGCCGCCAGTATGGCGACGCGGGTGGTCTCGGTGGCGGTGAAGGCCGCGCCGTAGCCGATGCTCTCGCCGCGCGGCACGACCCGCGCCTGCAGGATCGGCGCTTCCAGGGTGGCCACGGCCTTGATCCGGGCATCGGGCAGGTCGCGCGGGCCGCCGCCATAGAGGCTGATCCCGGGACGCGCCTGATCGAACTGGTAGTCGCCGCCCAGGAAGATCCCGCCGGAATTGGCCAGGCTGCGACGGGCGTTCGGGAACAGGGCCGCTGCCTCGGTGAAGCGGGAAAGCTGCCGGGCGTTCAAAGCATGGTCCGGCTCGCTGGCGCAGGCCAGGTGGCTGATTACCAGGGTGAGGTTGACGTGCTTGAGGCGGTCCATGGCCCCGGTCAGCACGACGGCCTCCTCCGGACGCAGGCCCAGGCGGTTCATGCCGGTGTCGATGTGCAGGGCGGCGTCCAGCACTCGGCCGCGCGCATGGCTATTCCAAGCCTCGATCTGCGGCAGGCTGTTGAGCACCGGCGTCAGGCGCGCGGCCTCGATGGCCGGGGCCGCGCCGGGCGTCACGCCGTCGAGCAGGTAGATCGTGGCGTCCCGATCACCCAAACTCGCGCGCAAGGCCAGGCCCTCCGACAGCCGGGCGACATAGAAGCTCCGCGCGCCTTCGTCCCACAGCCGGCCCGCCACCAAGGCCGCGCCCAGTCCGTAGCCGTCGGCCTTGACCGCCGGCGCGATCTCGGCCCCGCCCGCCGCGGCCTTGAGCACGGCGTGGTTGGACGCCAGGGCGTCGAGGTCGAGGGTGAGCAGGCTGGTTTCGGTCACGGGGCAGGGCGTAACCGAGGCCGCCGTCCAAGGCCAGTGGAGATCGCGTTCAGTGATGCAGCAGAAACTGTGTCGCCAGGTTCTCCACGCCACTGGCCAGGATCTGGACGCCGATGCACAGCAATAGAAAGGCGACCAGACGCGACATCACCCGAGCACCAGAGACGCCAAGCAGGGCCATGACCCGATCCGAGGCGCGATACAGCAGCCAGATCGACAAGGCGATCGCCACGGCCGCCAGGCTCGCGCCCAGGAAGAATGGCACCACGGTGTGTCCGCCGGCCGGCCTCTGGGAAGACAGGGCGATGGCCACGGCGATCGAGCCTGGTCCGGTGGTGAACGGCATGGTCAGGGGGAAGAAGGCGATGTCCTCGGCGCGTTGCTGGGCCGGCGCGGCGTCGCCGCTCTTGCGGTCCTCGTAGTCTTCTGGATCCATCAACAGGCCCCACGCGCGGATCGCCACAACCAGCCCGCCAGCCACCCGCAGAGCGCCCAGGCTGACACCGAAGAAGTTGAGGATATAGCCGCCCAGTAGCAGCGAGCCGAGCAGGATGGCCAGGGCGTAGACCGCGATCTTGGCGGCCAGGGCGTGGCGCTCGGCCGGCGTGCGATGGCTGAGCACCTGGTGGAAGATCAACGAGGCGCCGACCGGATTGACGATCGAGAACAGCGCCGGGAAGGCCAGCAGGAAGGCGCCTGCCACGGTGTCCAGGGGCAGGGGGTGGAAGTCCATCGATCAGCCTCGCGATGTGAACGGCGCGACCCTGACCCGTGTTTGTCCGTCAGGTCAAACCTCAGCGCGCCCCTATTCCTCGCTGCCGCTGCGGTGCTGGTGGAAATAGTGGTCGCGGGCCAGATTGCCAAAGCGGGTGGTGTCGCTGTTGAACGACAGGCGCACGGTCCCGATCGGGCCGTGCCGCTGCTTGGCGATGATCACCTCGGCCAAGCCCTGCAGGCGGTCCATGTCCTCCTGCCATTGCAGGTGCTCGGGCGTGCCTTCGCGGGGCTCTGCGCGGCCGACATAATAGCTCTCGCGATAGACGAACCAGACCATGTCGGCGTCCTGCTCGATCGAGCCCGATTCCCGAAGGTCGGAGAGCTGGGGCCGCTTGTCCTCACGGTTCTCGACCTGGCGAGATAGCTGCGACAAGGCGATCACCGGGCAGGCAAGTTCCTTGGCCAAGGCCTTGAGACCCATGGTGATCTGGCTGACTTCCTGAACCCGGTTGGCGTTGGCGCCCAGGTCCGAGCCGGTGACCAGCTGCAGGTAATCGACCACCACCAGGTCCAGGCCCACCTGGCGTTTCAGGCGACGGGCCCTAGCGGTCAGCTTGGCGATCGAGATGCCGCCGGTGGCGTCGATATAGAGCGGCGCCTCCTGCAGCTCGATGGCCGCGTCGCGCACCCGGCCAAACTCCGAGGCGTCGATCTCGCCCTTGCGCAGCCGGTCGCCCGACACGCCCGAGGCGTCGGCCAGCATCCGCAACGCCAGCTGCTCGGCGCTCATTTCCAGCGAGAAGAAGGCGACGACGCCGCCGCTGACCGTCTTCTTGCTGCCGTCTGGCTGGGGTTCCCAGGCATATTTGCGGGCGATGTTGAAAGCGATGTTGGTGGCCAAGGCCGTCTTGCCCATCGATGGGCGGCCAGCCAGCACCACGAGGTCGGAGGGGTGCAGACCGCCGATCTTCTGGTCCAGGTCGATCAGGTCACAAGCCAGGCCCGACATGCCGCCGTCGCGGCTGTAGGCCTCTGCGGTCATCTCGACCGCGCCGCGCAGGGCGTCGCCGAAGCTGACGAAACCGGAGCTGGCCACGCCGCTTTCGGCCAGGGTGTAGAGCTGCTGCTCGGCCGCCTCGATCTGGTCACGGGCCGGAAGCTGCACCTCACCATGGCCGTGGGCGGTCGTCGAGATCGTCCCGCCGATGCGGATCAGGTCGCGGCGCAGGGCCAGGTCGAACACCGCCCGCGCATAGTCGCCGACATTGGCGGCGGGGGGCGCGCGATCGACGAGGTCGGCCAGATAGCGCAGGCCGCCCAGTTCCTCGAAGGCCGGGTCCTTCTTGAACTCGTCGGCCAGCAGGATCGGCTCGGCCAGCTGGCCCTTGCGAATGTGGGTCTCGATCGCGCCGAACAGCCGGGCGTGGAAGGGCTCGTAGAAGTGACGGCCCTGCAGGCTGTCGGTCAGGCGCTCATAGGCGGCGTTGTCGTACAGCAGCACGCCCAGCAGCGCCTGCTCGGCCTCCAGATTGTGCGGCGCGACAGCGACGATGATCTCGCCCATCGGAGAGAACGGGCGGAGGTCTAGAGCGGGGACGAGCGACATAGGCACAGGTTAACGCGGAGCCTTCCCTCGCACACGGTCCGCATGGCCGACGGCGACAGATGAACGGGGATGTTTTGTGTATGTTCTGCGCCCGGCTTACGACAGACCCGGACGCATGAGAAAGGCGCGGAGATCGCTCTCCGCGCCTTGTGGATTGACCCTAGGTCAGCCTACCAGCTGTAGCTGAGGCGGCCATAGACCAGTCGCCCGTTGAAGCCATAGGGCGAGAAGTTGCTGTAGGGCCCCGCACCGCTGGTGTTAAGATTGGGCGGCACCTGGTTGGTGTAGGAGTCGAACAGATTGTCGGCGCCCACCGAGGCCGTCAACCCGATCGGGAAGGTGTAACGGGCTTCGGCGTCGATGACGCCGCTCTTGCCGGTGTGCCAGTCGGTGCTGCCGTCATTGGCGGTGCCGGGGGCCAGCACGTCACCATAGAAGGTCGAGCGCAGGGTCGCTCCCCACTGGTTCTTGCTCCAGTCGCCCTGCAGGGTGACCTTCTGGCGCGGCGTGCCCTTTTCGAAGCGCAGGGTGGCTTGGCGGGCGAACAGCGATTGCGGCTTGGCCAGGGTGGTGGTGACCGGCGTCTTGTCGACGCTGAAGTCGTTGAGATTGCCCGCCAGGGTCAGGTCGAACGTGCCGGCCTGTTCGTCATTGATCCGGTAACGCGCCACCACGTCGATCCCCTGGGTCGAGGTGTCGACGCCGTTGATGAAGATCCGGGCTGCGGTCGTGCCATAGCGCGCGAGCAGGGCGCCGATCTGGGCGGCGTTGGGGTTGGACGCGCTGGCAGCGTTCGAGAACAGTTCCGACAGCACGATGCGGTCACGCACGTCGATCTTGTAGCTGTCGATCGTCAGCTCGAAGGCGCCCTTGCGATAGACCGCGCCGAGCGAATAGTTGGTCGATTTCTCGGCCTCAAGCGGCTTGCCGCCCAGCGCCAGGCCCACCGGGCTGACCGACGGATAGGTGCCGGATTCGAACGGCACCAACACCGTGCCGCCGCCCCCCGGCAGAGCCTGGGCCACATAGGTGATCGAGGTGGCGGTGTAGTACTGCTGCTGCAGGCTCGGGGCGCGGAAGCCGGTCGAGACCCCGCCGCGCAGCGCGAAGGCGGGGGTAAAGTCATAGCGCGCCGTGAACTTGCCCGTCGTGCTGGAGCCGAAGTCCGAATAGTCCTCGTAGCGGCCCGCGACGCCGACGGTCAGCTTGTCGGCGACCTTGCCTTCCAGGTCGATATAGACCCCGACCTCGTGGCGATCGACATCGACAGCGTTGCTCGGCGCGAAGCCGGTGAAGCCGCGCGAGCCGAAGGCAAGGGTCGGCGAGACCGTACCGCGGGCATAGGAAGCGACCTCGCCTGCATTGATCTGGAAGCCTTCGCGGCGGGCTTCCAGACCAAAGGCGACGTTCAGCGGAGCGGCCAGGCCCACCTCGACCTCGCGGCTGGCGTCCAGGCCGAAGGTCAACTGGTCATAGGTCAGGCCGCCGGCCTTGAAGCTGTGCGGCGAGGTCGGGCCATAGGACGGGTTGATCGTGTTCTCGACACCAAAGTCGATGTCGTTGCGGCCATAGACCAGGTTGGTGTCGATCTTGAAGCTGCCCAGTTCGCCGCGCAGGCCGCCGGCTGCCGTGACGTCCTCGGTGTCGGTGGTCACCAGCGGCAGGTAGCCGCTCGGATAGACTGACGGGATGTTCTGGCTGGCGTCGGTGGGCAGGCGGAAGCTGGCGGCGGAGTTGGCGTCGCGCTGCTGATAACCATACCAGCCATAGGCTTCCCAGCCGGCCGCCAGGGGCTTGGCGGCATTCAGATAGACCGAGACGTCCTCGGTCTTCGGATCGCCGGTGCGGCCGGTGACGCGGGCGGGACTGACGCGCGGGTCGAAATCGGCGCGATTGGTCGGGTCGAGGTCGCGGTACTGGGCCGAGACGGTCAGGAAGCCGTCGCTGCCCAGCTTGAAGCCCTGCCAGCCAGACACGGTGGCCGAGGCGCCGTCGGTGATGTCGCGCTTGCCGCCGTAGAACCCATTCAGCTGGGTCACGTACTCGCCGTAGGTCACGGTTAGGCCGCCGCCGTGATCGGCCTCGCGCAGGCGCAGATTGACGACGCCGGCGATGGCGTCCGAACCGTATTGGGCCGAGGCGCCGTCGCGCAGCACCTCGATGCGGTCGATGGCGCTAGTGGGGATGGCGTTCAGATCGACGGCGGCCGAGCCGCGCCCGACCGAGCCGTTGACATTGATCAGGGCCGAGGTGTGACGGCGCGCGCCGTTGACCAGCACCAGGGTCTGGTCGGGACCCATGCCGCGCAGCACCACGGGACGGATGGCGTCGGTGCCGTCGGTGTTGGACGGTCGCGGGAAGGTGATTGAAGGCACGGTGGCGGCCAGGGCGGTGGCGATGTCGGTGGCGCCGCGCTGTTGGAGGGCCTTGGCGGTGACCACATCGACGGGCGCCAAGGTGTCGAGGCGCGAACGGCCAGTGGTGCGGGTGCCGGTGACGACCACCTCTTCGACTGCGGTCTGTTCATCCGGGTTCGGCGCCGTGGATTGGGCGTGGGCGACGCCGGCGAAAGCGGCCACGGACGTGGCGGTCAACAGGAAGCTCTTGAAACGCATGACAGTATTCCCCTCTGGAAGCTCCGGGGGCGTCTCGCGCCTTTTTTCCCGAGGCGGGGAGTTCAGTCTCCCCTGGCTAGAGGATGGGTATCGCGGCGTTCGCCTACAAGCTGAGCATTTCTATGTAATTGCACAGAAAAAAACGGCGCGGATTGCTCCGCGCCGTTTTTCAGGTTTCTCAAGGCGCTACGAGCCGATCAGGACTCGTAGTGGTCGCCTTCGAACGAACCGGCGCCACCGGCGGCCATGTCCGAAGCGGCTTCGGCCTCAGCGGCGCGATCCTCTTCGAACTGGGCGGCGACGACGTTTTCGCCGCGCGCTTGGCGATCGGCTTCATCCTGGCTGCGCGCGATGTTGAGGGTAACCGTGATGGTCACCTCGGCGTGCAGCTTCACCTTCACTTCGTGAAGACCCAGGTTCTTGATCGGCTTGTCGAGGACGATCATCGAGCGATCGATCTTGCCGCCGCCGCCCTTGATGGCGTCGGCGACGTCGCGACCCGCGACCGAACCGTACAGCTGGCCGCTTTCGCCGGCTTGACGGATCATCACATAGGTCGTGCCGTCCAGACCTTCACCGGCCTTGCCGGCGTTTTCGCGGTTCTTGACGTTGCGAGCTTCGATTTCAGCGCGCTGAACCTCGAAGTTCTTCAGGTTGGCCGAGTTGGCGCGCAGCGCCTTGGAACGCGGCAGCAGGAAGTTACGGGCGAAGCCGTCCTTCACCGTGACCACGTCGCCGAGGACGCCAGTGCCTTCGACGCGTTCGAGCAGGATAACTTTCATCGTGGTGTCTCCCTTACTTCACGACGTAGGGGAGCAGAGCCAGGAAGCGGGCGCGCTTGATGGCCTTGGCCAGTTCGCGTTGCTTCTTGGCCGACACCGCGGTGATGCGCGACGGCACGATCTTGCCGCGTTCGGAAACGTAACGCTGCAGCAGCTTCACGTCCTTGTAGTCGATCTTCGGCGCGTTGGCGCCGGAGAACGGGCACACCTTGCGGCGGCGGAAGAACGGGCGGCGGGCGCCGGCGCCGGCGGCCGGAGCGGCGGCTTCGGGAGCGGTTGTATCGGTCATGATCTCTCTTCTCCCTTACGCGGCCGGCGCGAATTCGTCGCGCGGGCGCTCAGTGCGCTCGCCACGTTCGCGGTCGCGACGGGCCAGAACCGGCGACAGTTCCAGGTCCAGCTCTTCGACGCGGATGGTCATGAAGCGCAGCACGTCTTCATTGATCAGCAGCTGACGTTCCATCTCCTTGACGGCCGCAGCCGGAGCGTCGATGGCGAGCAGGGAATAGTGGCCCTTGCGGTTCTTCTTGATGCGATAGGTGAGGTTACGCAGGCCCCAGTATTCGATCTTGGCGATGTGACCGCCATTTTCTTCCAGGAGGGCCTTGAGTTGCTCATTCAGAGCTTCGGCCTGTTGCGGCGAGATATCCTGCCGCGCGATGACCACGTGTTCGTAGAACGACATGTTTTCCTTCTTCCGGCTTGGACAGCGGCGTGGGCGACGGCGGAAGTCCGTCGATCACGATGGATCCTGCATGCCGAGCGGGAAATCCCGACCCATAGGGCTGCGTGCAAGACCGCCATCCGTGAGAGGGCGCGCTATTACAGGAAAGCCGGCGGATAGGCAAGGAAGCCGTTGGTCGCCCGGTTTAAAGGCCGTCGTGGCAATATCATACAAATGTGCAGCCTGGCCCCTTCGGTCTGGTGCTAGCGCGTGGTATCGGGCGAACATGGGGTTTCGACCGTCTTCCTTGATCATGGCCGTCTCGGTCGCCCTGGCCGCCGCCGCGCCGGCTGTGGCGGGCGACGTGGTGAAAAAGCCCGACCTGTCGGTCTGGGGCAGTGACGGCCACTTCCAAGGCTATTCGGCCGCCTTGCCGCTGGATCTGTCAACCGACGCCGAGAACGCTCGGGTGACCGCCAGGGTGGCCGGCGCGATCGATGACCCGACCTACAATCTCGACCTCAATCTCAGCCAGAAGCCCGACGAGCACGGCCAGGCCAATCGGTCGCTCTCGGCCGGCGCTTCGTGGAACGCGCGCGAAGCGGCGATCCGCTCGTCTCTGGCGCGATCGTTCGGCTTCGGCATTCTGCCCAAGACCAACTATGTGCGGCTGTCGATGGACATGAACGCCACCCAGCCGGTGTATCTACGGGGCCGCACGCCGGTGACCCGGGCCAGTCTTCGCTCCGAACTGACCCTGGATGGCCGGCCGGTGGCCTCCATCGCCGTGGGCGGCGGCACGATGGGCGAGGAGGGCTTCGACGTCAGCCTGACCCGGCCTTTCGACATCCCCGCCGAATTCACCGTCAGCCTGCGCGCCGCCGACGAGCGGGTCCAGGACGGCCGGGTGATGGTCAAGCTGGTCCGGACGACCTGGTAGGGTCCGGGATCGAGCGCGCCGGACCGAAGTCCGGCGCTCCCAATGCTACTTCTTGGCCGCCTTGTAGGCCTTCACGGCGTCCATGGTCTGGGTGACGTGGCCGGCGAAATTGCCGTCGCTATAGGCCATCAGGATCTTGCCGTTCGGCGCGATGACGTAGGAGGTGCGGTTTGACAGGCCGCCCGGCATCGGCACGCCGACCGCCTTCAAACCCACGTCG
>JACMOF010000077.1 GCA_014378155.1 Caulobacter sp.
GACCGTCCGTTATTCGGCCCTGGCCCCGCGTCCGGCGCCCGGCGCCCGTCCGGGTCCCGGCGGTCCGCCCCGCGGCGCGCGTCCTGGCGCTCCGGCCGCCGCTCCGGCGACGCCCGAAGTCCAACGCGCCATGCGTTCGGCTCCGCGTCCCGGCGGTGAAGTCAGCCGTCGTCCCGAGGGCGATGATGATCGCCGCAAGGCCGCCGCCCCCGGCAAGGCCGTGTCGCGCGCCAAGGGCGCTCCGATGCGCCGCGAAGGCCGCCTGACGATCCAGACCGTGGCCGGCGATGGAGACTCCGCCGACCGCATGCGTTCGCTGGCCTCGGATCGCCGGGCCCGGGAACGTGAAAAGGAAAAGCGTCGCGGCGGTCCCGCTGACCAGGTCAAGGTCGCGCGCGAAGTGGTTATTCCCGACGTCATCACCGTGCAGGAGCTGTCCAACCGGATGGCTGTCCGCGGTGTCGAGATCATCAAGTTCCTGATGCGTCAGGGCGTGATGCTGAAGGTCAACGACGTCATCGACAACGACACCGCCGAGCTGGTGGCGACCGAATTTGGTCACACCGTGCGCCGCGTGTCGGAAGCCGACGTCGAAGAAGGCTTCATCGGCGCCGAGGACATCGACGATCACCTGGAGTCGCGGCCCCCGGTGGTCACGGTCATGGGTCACGTCGACCACGGCAAGACCAGCCTGCTGGACGCGCTGCGCAAGGCCGACGTGGCCGGCGGCGAGCACGGCGGCATCACCCAGCACATCGGCGCCTATCAGGTTCGCCTGGAAAATGGCCAGAAGGTCACCTTCCTCGACACCCCGGGCCACGCGGCCTTCTCGCAGATGCGGGCCCGCGGCGCCAACATCACCGACCTGGTGATCCTGGTGGTGGCTGGCGACGACGGCGTCATGCCGCAGACCATCGAGGCCATCAAGCACGCCCGCGCTGCGGAAGTGCCGATCATCGTGGCCGTCAACAAGATGGACAAGCCGGGCTCTGACGCCACCCGCGTCATCAACGAGCTGCTGCAACACGAGATCGTGGTCGAGAGCCTGGGCGGCGAAACCCAGATCGTCGAGGTCTCGGCCAAGACCGGCCAGGGCCTGGACGAGCTGATCGAGCGCATCCTGCTGTTGGCCGAGGTCATGGACCTGAAGGCCAACCCCGATCGCACCGCCGACGGCGTGGTGATCGAGGCCAAGCTCGACAAGGGTCGCGGCGCGGTTTCGACCGTGCTGGTCAAGCGCGGCACGCTGAAGCGCGGCGACATCGTCGTGGCCGGCAGCCAGTTCGGCCGGGTTCGCGCCCTGCTCAACGAGCGCAATGAGCAACTGAACGACGTCGGGCCTTCGACTCCGGTCGAGATTCTCGGCCTGGACGGCGTGCCTTCGCCCGGCGACCCCTTCGCGGTCGTCGAGAACGAAGCTCGGGCTCGTGAACTGACCGAGTACCGCATCCGCCTGAAGCGCGAGAAATCGATGCATCCGGTTGGCGCGGGCGCCACCAGCATGGCCGACATGATGGCCAAGCTGCAGGACAAGAAATATCGCGAGCTGCCGCTGGTCATCAAGGCTGACGTGCAGGGCTCGGCCGAGGCGATCATCGGTTCGCTGGACGCCATGTCGACCGACGAGGTCCGCGCGCGGATCATCCTGTCGGGCGCCGGGGCGATCAGCGAAAGCGACGTGATGCTGGCCAAGGGCGCCGGCGCGCCGCTCATCGGCTTCAACGTCCGGGCCTCGGCCCAGGCGCGGGCGCTGGCCGAGCGCGAAGGCGTCGAGATCCGCTACTACGCGATCATTTACGACCTGCTGGACGACATCAAAGGCGTGCTCTCGGGCATGCTGGCCCCGATCCAGCGCGAAACCTTCCTGGGCAACGCCGAAGTGCTGCAAGCCTTCGACATCTCCAAGGTCGGCAAGATCGCCGGTTGTAAGGTCACCGAGGGCGTGGTCCGCAAGGGCGCCAAGGTCCGGATCATCCGCAACGACATCGTCGTTCTGGAACTGGGCACCCTGCAGACCCTCAAGCGCTTCAAGGACGAGGTCCCCGAGGTCCCGTCCGGCCAGGAGTGCGGCATGATGTTCGCCGGCTTCCAGGACATCAAGGTCGGCGACACCATCGAGTGCTTCACCGTCGAAGAGATCAAGCGCCAGCTGGACTAGTCGTCGGATACAGCTTCAGCTTAAAAGAGAAGGGCGCGGACGCGAGTTCGCGCCCTTCTTGTATTTGGGGTGCGGCGTGGCAATTACGGGCGAAGTTTGGCGCGGGAGTTTCGGTGACGGAGGACGTCGACGCGCTGGTCCTGTGTTGCTCGCGCTTGTCCTCTTGTGCAGCGTTTCCGCCTGCGGGACACCTCGCCCGACGATCCGGCCGTTGGCGGAGTCGCCAGATCACCTTGAGGTCTGTCCTTCAGCTGCGCCGTCATGCCGCTGTCAGATCCGCGATGGATCGTTGAAGGACTGCCCCAGCGTGTCCGTCACAGGCGGCGGCGTCGAGCCTCACTAGCGACCCCGGCCTGGAATTCGCCCGATTTCGGGCCTAACCGTAACGCCATGCGCATCCGGACCCTCCTGACCCTGACCCTTGCGACCGCCGCCCTCAGCGGTTGCGCCACCGTCAGCCGCTATGACGCGGCCGGCGACGTCCACGCCCTGCTGGTGGCGATCCGCAACAACGACCATGCCGCCTTCGACGCCCGCGTCGATCGCTCGGCGCTGAAGGCCCAGATCGAGAGCCGGCTGGTGCGCGAGGCCCGCTCCTCGAAGATGAGCGGCGGCCTGCAGGCGGCGATCATCGCCCTGGCAGCCCCGGCCGCCGACATCGCCGGCGCCGCCCTGGTCCAGCCCGAGACCTTCCGCTATGCCGCCAACTATTACGGCTACACGCCTGACCGCCCGATCCCCGACCGCATCGCCATCGCCGCCGCCCTGCGCCCGCTGGACAGCGACCGTGTCTGCGCGGCCAAGACCAAGGACGGTCCCTGTCTGCTGACCTTCACCCTGGAGGGCGGCACGTGGCGGCTGTCGGGCTTCGACGCCGAGGCCGTCAACCTGCACTTCAGCCGGTGACGCCAGCGATGCGGGGGCGCGCCGTGCTGCTCGGCTTGGCCCTGAGCGCCTTGGCCACCGCCGCGCACGCCGAGCGCAAGATGTATTCCTTCGACCCGATCTCGGCCGACGCCAAACGTCTGACCGGCGCCGGCCTGACGGTGCTGTTCGACAGGAAGCTGACCGGAACCCGAGTGCTGAAGGTTCTGGCCACCGGCGTGCCGGTCCAGGCCCGGCTGATCGGCGGCCATCAGAAGGATCTCGCCCCTGGCGGGTTAAAGGCCATGGCCGGGGTCGACGCCGACGCCGACCTCTATGAGATCGACCCGAAGTTCGAACAGGGCCGGGTCTATATCCGGGCCTTTTGTCCCGGCGCGAAGCGGTTGTGGCTGAGCTTCAGCCGGCTGGCCACCTATCGCGACCTGCGCGTCCAGGCGTTCGGCGACGACCCCAAGGGCGGGGCGACGCGGGTGTGCGGCACCCTCGACTTTTCGTTCCGCGGCGAATGGAAACTGCCCAACGGCAAGGGGCCCGATCCAATGGATGACTGGGCCGACGACAAAGGGCCGGGCTAGAGCATTTCCCGACCTGACTGCGTCAGGCCGTGAGCTCTAATCTTCTGTTTTGACGCATTTTTCTTCATGCGAACCGGAATCACTTCGCTCGAAAACTGCTCTAGCTGGGCGGTTTTCGCACCCCTTAATCTCTCTGCATCCCGACTTTCGTCGGGATGCAGAGAAGAAGTGGGCGCGCTTCGGGACGCGACATCAAGCCGCTGTTTCATGCCATGGTCGCCCGACGAGGCAGGGGGTGAGCGACCATGAGCGACGCGTTGGCGGACTTTACCCTGTTCGACTTCGACGACGGCCGTTGGACACGGCCCGTC
>JACMOF010000078.1 GCA_014378155.1 Caulobacter sp.
AGACCTCGTGGGCGGCGTGCAGGACTTTCAGCGCCGTCTCGGCGTCGAGATCGGGCGCGTTGGGCGTCAAGCGTACGCCGACGTGGAAGCTGGTGTCGTCCTTGATCAGGTCAACCTCGACGTCCAGGCTGTGCTCGCCCAGCTTGACGCCCAGGCTGCGGGCCACCAAGCCCAGCGCGCCGAGGAAACAGGCCCCATATCCGGCCGCGAACAGCTGCTCGGGATTGGTCCCCTCGCCATCGCCGCCCATCGACTTGGGATAGCCCAGCTTGACGTCCAGATGGCCGTCGTCGGTCCTGGCCGTGCCTTGACGGCCGCCGATTGCGTGGGCGTGAGCGGTATAGATGGCGTCGGTCATGGGAGGGCTCCTGGGGCGGACAAGGTTGCGCGGCGATTGTTGGCCGAAGGCGTGACGGACACAAGCGTGGCTGAATGAAACCCTCTCCCGGAGGGGAGAGGGAGGGGCCCGCCGCAGAGCGGTGGGAGGGTGAGGGGTGACGCCGTTAAAGTGAAACCCTGGTTACTTTGCTTGCCACAGCCGCGCACAAGGCCAAGCTCGTTCCATGGATCCGATCGCAACCGCTCGCCGTCTGAGACGCGGCCAAACCCTGGCCGAGGAAAAGCTATGGACGATCGTTCGTGGCCGTCGCCTCGGGGGCTACAAGTTTCGCCGCCAGGTTCCGATCGATCGTTACTTCGCCGACTTTACCTGCCGGGACGCGCATCTAATCGTCGAGCTCGATGGTCCAACCCATGAAGGCCGCGAAGACCATGACGCTCTGCGCACCGAGGCGCTGCAGCGCTGCGGCTATCGGGTCCTACGGTTCGGCAACGAGGTCGTACTTGCCGACCCAGGCGGCGTCGCCGAGGCCATAGGCGCGACGCTCCGATTGACGGCGTGACCCCTCACCCTCCCACGCTTCGCGCGGGCCCCTCCCTTTTCCCTCCGGGAGAGGGCCGTCAAACCTCCGGCACAGTCTCCTTCAGACGCCCGCCCATGCGGATCGGCTCGACCCGCACCGCCAGGCCCGTGCGGTCGTCGGTCTCGACGAACACGCCGCAGATCGTCGCCGGACCGCTGGCGGGCTGGTAGCGGCCGCCGCTGATCTTGGTGGTGAAGCGCCGCAGGGGCTCTTCCTTCTGGTTGCCGATCACGCTGTCATAGTCGGCGCAGGCCCCGGCGTCGGTCTGGTAGGCGGTGCCGCCCGGCAGGATCTGGGCGTCGGCGGTGGGCACGTGGGTGTGGGTGCCGACCACCAGCGAGGCGCGGCCGTCGCAATAGTGGCCCATGGCCATCTTTTCGGAGGTGGCCTCGCAGTGCATGTCGACCACCACCGCGTCGGCCACCTGACCCAGCGGCGCCTTGTCCAGCTCGCGGTCGGCGGCGGCGAAGGGGTCGTCCATGGCGTCCATGTGCACCCGGCCCAGCAGGTTGATGACCATGATCGTCCGGCCGCCCTCGGTCTGGAACAGGTGGCTGCCCTTGCCCGGCGCGTCCGACAGGGCCGGATAGTTGGCCGGACGGATCAGCCGCGGTTCGCGGACGATGTAGGTGAGCGCCTCACGCTGGTCCCAGCTGTGGTTGCCCAGCGTCAGGCAGTCGGCCCCGGCCTCGAACAGCTCGCGGGCGGTGTTTTCTGTGATGCCGAAGCCGGCGGCGGCGTTTTCGGCGTTGACGATCACGAACTCCAGCTGGAGATGGCGACGCAGGGCGGGCAGATGGTCGGACAGGCCGTCGCGGCCGGACTTGCCGACGACATCCCCGAAGAAGGCAAAGCGCATGCGGAATTAGTCCTTTCGGACCGCGATATACGCGCTTTCCGTCAGGATGGCGTCCAATCGTTGGTCGTGGGGTTCGACAGGCAGGCCGTGTGTCTCCTGGCCCACATAGCCCAGCCCCAGCATGAACACGTCGCCCCTGGCCCGCAGCGCCTCCAGCGCCCGGTCGTAATAGCCTCCGCCCTGCCCCAGCCGGCGACCTTCGCGGTCGAAAGCCAGCAGCGGCGTGATGACCAGGTCGGGATCAAGCGCGGGCTTGGCCGGCTCGGGCGCGTTCATGCCGGCCTCGTCGCGGGTCAGCGTGTCGCCCGGCGTCCATTGGCGGAAGACCATCGGGCCGTTCTCCGCTTCCACGCAGGGCAAGGCCAGGGCCCAGCCTTGCTCGAGCAACCAGGCGGCCAGATGGCGGCGGGGGTCGATCTCGGCGCCGACGCCGGCATAGAGCGCCGCGACCTTGCCGGCCGGATCGGGGAAGCGGGCGCTCAGGGGGCTGCGCGCCACCTCGACGATCATCCAGTCGGCTTCAGGGTGCTCAAGGGCCAGCGCCTTGCGGCGGTTGCGGACCAGCAGGCGCAGGGCGGCCTTGGCGACGGCGGGATCTTTGATGGCCATCAGGCCTATATGAGGGAAGGTGGCGGCGCCGTGAAGAACCGTGAAGACGTTTCAATCCACTCGAACCTGGTTTGACAGGTGGGCGTCGTGTTCCCGCAGCCACGGCCACGGGAGGGAACAACTCCCTAGAGGTAGATTACGGTCCCTGGGAATAGAAATCTTCGACGAGGGCCACAGCAGACCCGCCATGGAGGAATATAGGCGTTCACAGGGTGGATAGCCAGTGCGCGCTGTGACGCGGAGACGTAAATCCTCCCCCTGTGGGGGAGGTGTCGGCGCAGCCGACGGAGAGGGGAGTGTTTGGGAGATGGCCAAAGTCAGGATCGACGATCCTAAGCCTCCCCCCACCGGCGCTTCGCGCCGCCTCCCCCACGGGGGGAGGACTGCTCCCTACCCCTGCGCCAGCGCCTCGATGCGCTCGGACGCCGCGTCCAGCGCCTTGACCGCCCGGATCTCCACCCGCGTCTGTTCGGTCTGCAGGCGGGCCAGTTCGGACTGGGCGTGGGCCAGGCGCAGCTTCAAATCCGACAGCTCGTCGGCCAGCAGCAGGGCGCCCATCAGGAACAGCCGGGTCTCGCCCAGCTGGCCGACATCCTGGCTGACCTGGCGGACCTGGCGGTCGAACAGGCGGGCGATCTCCAGCAGGTGGGCTTCCTGCCCGTCTTCGCAGCCGACGTTATAGGGGCGGCCGTTCACCTGGACGGTCAGTTGCGCCATGCTCAGGCCTCCTTTTCCGGCCGGTCCAGATGGCCGCCGAACAGGTCGTCGCTCTGGTCTTCGAGCGCCTCCTCGTCGTCGTCATGGACGCCCTCGGTGATCAGGCTCTCGTCGCCCAGGGCGGCGCGGATCTCGGCGATGGCGCGGCCGAGGGCTTCGGACGCCTGTTCGCCGGCTTCTTCCAGAGCCCTCTCGCGAGCGCGGGCGGTTTCCAGCTCGGCGGCCAGCGCCTCGGCCTTCAACTCGGCGTTGGCGTCGAACAGGCCGGCGGACGCCTCGACTGGCGCGGTCGGACGCGCAGCGCGGTCGGCGGCCAGCTTCTGTTCCAGCTGGGCCACGGCGCGCTCGAGGCGGCGCGCGGCGAGCTCCAGGGCGTTGCCTTCGCCAGGGGTCATCGAGAGGGTCCAATCATCCGGCGCAACATATAGATCAGCGCCCGCTTCGCCACCCGCCATGGCGACAATTGGGCGACGAAACGGTGTTCATCACATTACCAAACGACGAGGCTGCGTTCCTGGGGTTGACTTCCCCGCCCCGCGTCGCAAAACGCCCCGTAAAATCAAGGTAACGTCGGTCGACCCGGCCGAACGCTCGTTAGGAGAAAGACCTCATGGCTCTTCGCGTCGCCATCAACGGTTTCGGCCGGATCGGACGTCTCGTCCTGCGCTCCATCGCCGAGCACGCGCGCCGCGACATCGAGGTCGTCGCCATCAACGACCTGGGCCCGGTCGAGACCAACGCCCACCTGCTGCGCTATGACAGTGTTCACGGCCGCTTTCCCGGCGTCGTCACCTCGGGCGAGGACTGGATCGACGTGGGCATGGGCAAGATCAAGGTCACGGCGATCCGCGACCCCAAGGACCTGCCGCACAAAGAGCTGAACGTCGATATCGCCTTCGAGTGCACCGGCATCTTCACCGCCCGCGACAAGGCCGCCCTGCACCTGGAAGCCGGCGCCAAGCGCGTGCTGGTCAGCGCCCCCGCCGACGGCGCCGACAAGACCATCGTCTACAAGGTCAATCACGAGGTCCTGACCGCCGACGACATCATCGTCTCCAACGGCTCGTGCACCACCAACGCCCTGGCCCCGGTAGCCAAGGTCCTGCACGACCTGCTGGGCATCGAGCGTGGCTACATGACCACGGTCCACAGCTATACCGGCGACCAGCCGCCGCTCGACACCATGCACAAG
>JACMOF010000079.1 GCA_014378155.1 Caulobacter sp.
AAGGTTTGAGGCGGAATGATCACCTCGTCACCCGGTCCAATTCCCAGATGGATCAACGCCAGATGTAGCGCCGAGGTCGCGCTGTTGGTGGTCACGACGTGCGAGGCGCCGAGATAATCAACCAGATCCGCCTCGAACTCCTTTACGACCGCCCCCTCGTTTAGGAAGCCGGACCGAAGAACCTGGACGACCCGCTCAATTGCTTCATCTGACACTTTTGTAGTGAAGAAATTCATGGCTCGATCCACTGGCGCGCCGGCTTGTCCGGCCTGGGTTTCGTGCACGTGCCACATCGCGGACGACGTGACAATCGGTGGCGCGACGGGTTGCGCCCTGTCGCCTTGGCGGATAAGCGTCGCTCGCGCGCCTAGGCTTTCTACCGTACCCAAGGACATACATGCTCGCTGCCGCAGACGAATTTGCCGCCATATTCACCCGGTGGCGCGTCTGGTTCCTCATGGCGAACCAGGATATCAGCCTAAGATATCGACGGTCTTTGCTGGGCCCGTTCTGGATCAGCTTGGCGATGGCCTCATTGATCATCGGCTTAGGCTTGCTTTACAGCCAGATCTTTCACCAGCCGTTCAAGGAATATGTTTCCTTTATCGCCGCCGGACTGGTCGCCTGGACGCTGTTGTCGGGCTTGCTGCTTGAGTCCTGCAACGTGGTTATGGAGTCCGACGGCCACCTCCGGGCGCTGCCGCTCCCCCTATCGCTGTTCGCCGCGCGCATGGTTTTTCGCAACCTGATCATCTTTGGGCACAACCTCTTGGTTGTGGTCCTGATGCTCTTCATTTTCCAGCACCGCATTTCACCCTTGATCGTGCTGGCGCTGCCCGGGCTGGCGATCATGCTGCTGTTCGGTTTCGGCGTCGCGCTTATCCTGGGCCCCCTGAGCGCCCGGTTCCGTGACATTCCGCAAGTGATGGCCAGCTTCGTTCAGCTCGCCTTTTTCCTGACGCCGATCTTCTGGCGCGCCAGTCAGCTAAAAGCCAGCAACCCGGTGGTCGTCCTCAACCCCCTCTTCCACTTCGTCGAGCTGATCCGCCAACCTCTGCTGGGCCACGTCCCGACCTTGCTGAATTGGGGCGTCGCCTTGGCTGTAACGGCCGTCAGCCTGGCGCTTGCCCTCGTCGTTCAGGCGTACACCCGCCGCAAGCTTTTCCTGTGGCTTTGAGACCCCAATGGCCCGCATCAATCTTGATCACATCGACTTCAACTACCCTGTCTACCAAGTCGCGGGGCGCTCGCTGAAGCTGTCCGCCATGCGTAGGATTAGCGGAGGCCCTTCAGGAGTGGTGCAGGTGCGCGCCATCCGCGACCTAAGCTTGCAGCTCGAAGACGGAGACCGACTGGGCCTGATCGGACGCAATGGGTCAGGCAAGTCCACGCTTTTGCGCGTGGTCGCTGGCCTTGCGCATCCCCAACGTGGCCGGGTCGATATCCAAGGCCGGGTCGTGGCCCTAATCGACAAGGGCCTGGGCATCAACCCCGAGCTATCGGGCGAAGCCAATATCGAGTTGCCGCTGCGTTTTCTGGGCGCGACCGAGGCTGAGATCAAGCACGCCCGAACCTGGGTGCCCGCGTTCACAAATCTCAACGAATTCATCCACCTGCCCTTCCGGACCTATTCGGAAGGCATGAAGGCTCGGCTGACCTTCGCCTTGAGCACGGTGATCGACGCCGATATCCTTGTGCTCGATGAATGGCTGAGCGCCGGCGACATCAACTTCGTTGACAAGGCTGAGGCCCAGCTGACCAGCATGCTGAACCGCACGCGGATCCTGGTGTTCGCCAGCCATTCTCTCGAACTGATCCGCCATACCTGCACCAAGGTGCTCTGGATGGACGGCGGACGTATGGTTCGCTTCGGCGAGCCTGACGAGGTGATTGACGAATACACCGTGGCCATGCGGCAAGCTGAAGCCGCCATGTAAGCCGCCGTTAGCGGGGGCGTCAGGCCCCCGCGATGGCTGCGCGGACTAAGACGTCGAGCGCGCCTCCTTCATATTTCACGCCGCGTACGCCCGCAGCCTTGGCGGCCTCGATGTCGCTGTCTTGGTCGCCGATCATCACGGAGCGCGCCGTATCCGCTTGCCAGTCGGACAAGGCTACGCGCAGCATGCCCGGGTTCGGTTTGCGCCAAGGATGATCGGCGTCGCGATAGGTGTCCACGATCGCCTCTGGATGGAACGGGCAGTGATAGAAGCCGTCGATATGTGCGCCGGCCGCGGCGAGCTCGCGCTGCATGTGGGCGTGGAACGCGCGCATCTGGTCTTCGGTGTAGAGCCCACGAGCGATGCCGGACTGGTTTGTCACCACCAAGGCCAGCCAACCGGCGTCGTTGATGGCCCTCACCGCCGCTACGGCGCCCGGCGTCCAGCGCAAGTCTTGGATGCGGTGCGTGTAGCCGGTGTCCACGTTCAAGGTGCTGTCGCGATCCAGCAATACGGCGGGCCGACGGGTGACGCGCGGCAACTCGTCCCGACCTTGTTGCAGGGTTTCGGGCAGGCCGATGTCCAGAAAATAGCCCTCGAAGGTCGCGCAACCCAGCCGGCCTGCCGCGGCGGCCTGTAGGAAGACGTCCGACTCAATCGAGCAAGGTAGCGGTCCCAGATAATCCAAAACCGACCGCCTGAGAAGGTAGACTCCGCCGGAGATCCAGGCCCCATCGGCCAGCGTCTCGTCCTTTTCGCGAAAACTCAGGATGCGGCCGTCGCGCTGCTCGGTCGCGCCATAGCGCCGCGCGTCTCCAACCCAGCGAAGAGCCAGAGCCCCCAGGTCACCAGGCCGCAGCACGCTGGTGAGAGCCAAGTAGTTGAAGTCGAAGAACGAATCGCCGTTCAACATCAGAAATACTGGGTCTAACCGGTCGCGAACATGAACCAACGCGCCGCCCGTGCCAGCGGGTTCGGGTTCGCGCACGACGATGATTTCACATTCACCGATCCGCTGACCGTCGTATCGCTGCTGCACCTGGTCACCCAGATGGCCCGCGATGAGCAGAATTTCGCTTATGCCGTGGCGCGCGACATTCGTGAGCAGATAGTCCAAAAAGCGCCGGTCGCCATCGATCTGCAGCAGCGGCTTGGGCGTGTTCCGGGTCAGACCACCAAGGCGCGTTCCCTTGCCCCCAACCAGGATCACAGCCTGCCTCATGGTTCTTCCTTCGCTTTCGGATGAGGCCATCCGGCCTACATCATGGGTGAATTTGGCATCCGTCATGCCAGAGTCGCGGCGACGAGACGCGCAATCGACAAGGCGCTCGTCAAGCCTGGCGACTCGATCCCGAAGAGCTCCACCAACCCCTCTCGGCCATGCGCGCCCGGACCGTCGATCCTGAAATCCGCGGCTGGCTCGCCGGGACCGCTTAGCTTGGCGCGGCACCCGGCATAGTCGGCGACCAAGGCGCCGTCAGGCAGTCCCGGCCAATAACGGCGCACGGCCGCGTAGAACGAATCGGCCCGCGCGAGATCAACCGCGTAGTCCACGCGACCAGGGTCGTCGCCTGGCAGCCACTCGACGTCGGGCCCAAAGCGCATTCTCCCCGCCAAATCGAGGGTCACGTGGACGCCCAGCCCACCGTCCACGGGCGCGGGATAGATTAGTCGAGAGAACGCTGGCCGACCCGCATAACCAAAGTAGGATCCCTTGGCCAAGCGCAGGGCCGGCACGGGGCGGCTGAAGCCTTCGAGGGTCTGCGCCAGGCCGACCGCGCCCAGGCCGGCGGCGTTGACGAGCCGAGCGCACACGACCAACGTCGGAGCCGGGCCGCCCACCGTAACCTGGAAGCCCCCAGCAGCGCGCGCCTCGATCCTAGTAACCGGCGCGTTAAAGGCGACCACGCCGCCGAAATCCTCCAATTCGCCACGCAGGCTAACCATAAACCCGTGACTGTCGATGATGCCGGTCTGGCTTGAGAGGCTAGCGAGGGTGCAGTTCAGGTCCGGCTCAAGCGCCCGAGCCTGAGCGACTGTCAGCATCTCCATCCCCTCGACATCGTTTCTCAAGGCCTGGTGGTGAAGCGCTTCGACCTTGTCGTTCTCATTTACATCGGTAGCGACGATGAGCTTGCCGCACCGACGATGGTCCACGCCGCGCTCAGCCAAATAAGCATAAAGCAGGTGGCGGCCTTCGAGGCACAAGGTATGCTTCAAGCTGCCTGTCGGGTAATAGATTCCGGCGTGAATGACCTCGCTATTGCGCGACGAAGTCTGCGTGCCGATCGCTCGCTCGGCTTCCAGCACGACGACGTCTCGCCGCCCCTGCCTGGCCAGAGCCGCTGCGCAAGCCAGGCCGACCACGCCAGCCCCGATCACAAGCGTGTCGACCTCGAAGGATTCTATCATGCGTGGGCGATATAACAGACGTTGGCGCGGAGGTGAACGTGCATGCGCCGTTGCGGCGCGAGGGGAGCGCGACTAGGTTCCTGCCTTCAAAAAACCCGGCGGCCCAATGACCCTGTCAATTGAAACGATCCGCGCCGCCGCCGCCCGCCTCGCCGGCCAGATCGAGCGCACGCCGTGCCGTTACTCTCGGACCCTGTCCAAGATCACCGGCGCG
>JACMOF010000080.1 GCA_014378155.1 Caulobacter sp.
ATTTCCTTCTCGAGATCGCGGGTCCACAAGGAATATTCGCTCTGCAGGGCGGCCACCGGCTGAACGGCATGGGCCTTGCGGATGGTATCGGAACCGGCCTCCGACAGGCCGAAATGCTTGACCTTGCCCTGCGCGATCAGGTCCTTGACCGCGCCCGCCACGTCCTCGATCGGCACCTTGGGGTCGACCCTGTGCTGGTAGAACAGGTCGATGACCTCGACGCCCAGCCGCTTCAGCGAGGCCTCGGCAACGGCGCGGATGTGCTCGGGGCGACTGTTGACGCCGACCATCCGGCTAGTACCATTGGCCGCTTCCGGCGGGGCGATGTCGAAGCCGAACTTGGTGGCGATCACGACCTTGTCGCGGAAGGGCTTGAGCCCCTCGCCGACCAGCTCCTCGTTGACATAGGGGCCATAAACCTCGGCGGTATCGAAGAAAGTGACGCCCAGCTCGACGGCGCGGGCCAGCACCTTGAAGGTCTCGGCCTTGTCGGGCGCGGGCCCATAGGCCCAGCTCATCCCCATGCAGCCCAGGCCGATGGCCGAGACTTCCAGGCCGTCGCCGAGTTTGCGCGTCTTCATGGGCTTGCTCCTAATCCGAGATGTCGCTGTCAAACAGATGGGCGCCGATCGGTCCCGCGATAAGGACCGCCGCGGGAATAGGCAAAACCCCGGGGCGATCAAGCAAGGGCGCGCGCCGCGAACCAGGGGATGATCCGCCGCAACGCCTCCTCCACCTCGGCCGTCGAGACCGCGAAGCTGAAGCGGATGAAGCGACCGCCGTCGACTGGGTCGAAATCGACGCCCGGCGCGGTGGCCACGCCAGTGTCGCGCAGCAGGGCCTCACAGAAGGCCAGGCTGTCGTGCGTCAGGTGTCCGATGTCGGCATAGATGTAGAAGGCCCCGTCCGGCGGGGCGATCGAGGCCAGGCCGAGGGCCGGCAAGGCGTCAAGCAGCAACTGACGGTTGGCGCGATAGACGTCGCGATGGCCTTCCAGTTCGTCGATGCAATCCATGGCTACGAGGCCGGCGTGCTGGCTCAGCGACGGCGGGGTGAGGAACAGATTGCCCATGAAGGCTCGAGCCCGGGCGATCCCCTGCGGCGGCGCGACCAGCCAACCCAGCCGCCACCCGGCCATGCTGAAATACTTGGAGAAGCTGTTGACGATCAGGGCCTGAGGCTCGAACTCCAGCATCGAGCGGGCCGCCTCGCCATAGCTGAGGCCGTGATAGATCTCGTCGGAGATCACCGCGATCCCGCGCGCGCGACAAACGGCCGCCAAGGCCTTCAGCGCGTTGGCCGGGATGATGGTGCCGGTCGGATTGGCTGGACTGGCGACGATCACACCCGCCGGCGGCGGGTCCAGCGCCGACAGGTGGGCGGCGGTCAGCTGGAAGCCGCTTTCCGTCCCGCAGGCGATCTCCACCGGAACCAGGTTCAGGGCCTTCAGGGTATTGCGATAGGCCACATAGCCCGGCCGGGCCAAGGCCACCCGGTCGCCGGGCTGGAAGCTGGACGCCAGTGCCAGGACCAGGGCGGGCGACGCCCCGCAGGTCAGGATGATCCGTTCTGGATCGACCTCGACGCCGTTCTGCTCGGCGTAGCGCGTGGCGATCGCCGCCTTCAGCCGCGGGCTTTCCCAATAGCCCATGCCGTCGGTGTCGAGCACCCGATGGGCCGTCTCGATCGCCGCGCGGGGCGCGCCGGTCGAGGGCTGGCCAAATTCCATGTGGATGATCGACGCCCCGGCCGCCTTCATCTGATGGGCGATGCGGCTGATGGCGATGGCGTGGAAAGGTTCGATTTGCGAGGGGGGCATGGAACGTAACTAGAGCGCCGCGCCCGCCGCGACAACGTCCGCTGGCGGAAAAGCGCTGGCCCTGTCGGAATGACTTCCGGCCGATCGTCCTTCGACTGAAGCGGCCAGTATCCGCTCACCGCGAAGGATGACGCCATGCCGAAGATCAGCCCATTCCTGTGGTTCGACACCCAGGCCGAACAGGCCGCCAACTTCTATGTCTCCGTCTTCCCCAATTCGAAGATTACCAGCGTCTCACGCTATGGCGAAGGCGGCCCCGGCCCGGCTGGCAGCGTGATGACGATCGGCTTCGCGCTGGACGGCGAAGCCTTCACCGGCCTGAACGGCGGCCCGCACTTCCAATTTACCGAGGCGGTGTCGTTCGTCGTCCATTGCGAAGACCAGGCGCAGGTCGATCACTATTGGGAGGCCTTCACCACCGACGGCGGCAAGGCGGTGCAATGCGGTTGGGCCAAGGACAAGTACGGCCTGTCCTGGCAGGTCGTGCCCAATATCCTGCTGGAATTGATGGGCGGCCCCGACAAGGCCAAGGCCCAGCGCGTGGCTGCGGCGATGATGCAGATGGTCAAGCTGGACATCGCCGGGTTAAAGGCGGCGGCGGAGGGGTAGGCCCTAGCGTTTACCCTAGGCCTTCTTGACGAACTCCACCCGCAGCACCAGGCCGCGCACCTTCTCGACATTGGCCTCGATCTCGTCGGTGTCACCGGTCAGGCGGATGTTCTTGACCAGGGTTCCGCGCTTCAGGGTGACGCCACCCGAGCCCTTGACCTTGAGGTCCTTGATCAGGGTGACGTTGTCGCCGTCGGCGAGGACGGCGCCGTTGCTGTCGCGGGTTTCATCGGCCATGGGGCGCCCCTTCGGATCGAGGCGCGGGGCGTACCACGCCTCAGCCCTTTTTTGCCAGCGGATGCTTGCTCTTCACCACCGCCGCCAGATGATCCCCGGCCACGTGAGTGTAGATCTGGGTCGTGGCGATGTCGGCATGGCCTAGCAGGGTCTGGATCACCCGCAGGTCGGCGCCGCCTTCCAGCAGGTGCGTGGCGAAGGCATGGCGTAGGACGTGGGGGCTGACCGCTGCGCGATCGATGCCGGCGGCGATGGCGGCGTCCTCCAGCAGTTGCGACACCCGCCGCGCTGTCAGCTTGCCGCCCTTGCCGCGCGAGACGAACAGCCACGGGCTGTCCTTGACGCCTTTCGGAAGAAAGCCTGCCCGAACCTCCAGATAGGCCTTGACGGCCGCACGCGCGGCGTCGTTCAGCGGGGCCAGCCGCTCCTTGCCGCCCTTGCCCCTGACCATCAGGAAAGCGGGGTCGCGGGCCAGGGCCGCCAGGGGCAGGTTCAGCAGCTCGGAGATCCGCAGGCCCGAGGCGTAGAGCAGCTCGATCATGCAGGCCAGGCGCACACCCTGGGCGCCGTCCTTGGCGGCCGCCGCCGCGATCAGCCGCTCGACCGCGTCGCGCGACAGGACCTTGGGCAGCGGCCGTCCGGCCTTGGGGGCCTCGACCCGGCGAGAGGGATCGTCGTCCCGCCAGCCCTCACCCAGCACGAAGCGATAGAACTGGCGCAGGGCCGACCGGCGACGGGCGGCGGTGGCGGGGGAGAGGCCCCGCGCGCCCAGGTCGGCGAAATAGGCCTCGATCGCCTCGGCCGAGGCCCCGTCCAGGTCGCCGCGCGAGGCCAGGAACGCCCGCGCGTCGGCCAGGTCCTTCTCATAGGCGGTCAGGGTGTTGCGGGCTGCGGCGCGCTCGACGGCCATCATCTCGAGGAACGCGTCGATCCAGCCGGCGGCGGATGCGCTCATTTTACCTGCAGCCCCAACAGCCCCTCCACCGCGAGGGCGCGGGCGTCGGCGTCCAGCCCGGCCTGGGCCAGGGCGCGGACCAGGCGAGCGCGATCCACCGGACCAGGACCGCTCGCGCCAGCGTCAGCCGACACCGATAGCGCCAGCAGCGCCGTCTCGCCCTGGCGATGAGCGGCGGCGGCGGCGTCCAACACCGTCAGCCGAGCGGCCGAGGCGGCGGACTTGCCGGGATCGAAGGTCGCGAACCGGGCGCGGGCCTCGGGTCCCATCGTCCCGCCCAAGGCGGCGAGGATCAGGGCGGCGGGCTGGGCAGCCGACTTGGCGCCCGCCTGGGCGCCGCGCTCCACCAGACCATCAAGGATCTGGGCGCCGGGCTTGCCGGCCGCAGCCGACAGGGCGGCGTCGAGCAGGGCCAGGTCGGTGGCGGTGGCGCCAGGGATCTGGTCCTGGGTCAGCCTGCCACGGATCGACTGGGCGGTGGCGAGATCTCCCGCCGCCAGGGCCGCCTTGGCGAACAGCACCGGGTCCTCCAGCGGCGCGTCGGCGCGCGCCAGGGCTGCGATCAAGGCGGTCGATGCCTTGGCGGCGTCGATGAACGCCGGCAAGCCCTTGGCCTGGCGCAGCGAGGCCAAGTCGGCGGTCTGGGCGGCGGTCAGGTCGCCGCCGCTTGCCAGGGCGGCCATGTCGCCTGACGGCTTGAGCACGGGTTTCAGGGCCGGCGAGGCCGTCGCGGCGGCGGCTTGCAAATCCAGGCCCAGCTTGCGCGACAGGGCGTAATTTATGCCGTTGCGCAAATTGGCCGCCCCGGCCGGCGAACCGCTCAGCAGGGCGTTCATCAGCCGCGTGTAGTCGGCGTCCTGGGTCTGGCCAGCGGCCAGGTTGAGCGTCAGTTGCGCCGCGTCGGTCTGGCCGGCCAGGGCCTGGCAGAAGGCCCGCAGCCGCAGCCAATAGGGATTGCTCCTGTCGACGCCCAGCGCCTCGCCGACCGCGCAGGCCTTGGCGTCGGCCCCGGTGATCAGCGCCGCCTCGGCCGCCGCCATCGACAGCGCTGAGTTGCCGGCCACGCCGGGGGCGCGGTCGAGAACAGCGCCGGCCCCAGCCGCATCCCCCAGGGCGATCAGGGCCATGGCGCGAGCCGCGCCCATGTCCGGCTCGCTCCCGACCTCGGCCGGACCGTTGGCGCCGGTGGCCAGCACGCGATGCGCCAGAGCCGCGCTGGCCGGCGACAGCGGCTTGGCGGCCAGCTTGGGCAGCACCTCGCGGGCGATGCCCGGCGCGGTGTCCTTCCAGAGGTCGGCCGATAGCCCGGTGTCGCCCGCCGGGGTCGAGAACAGGTCCGGCGGCGCCAGGGTCTGGACCTGGACCTGGGCCCAGGCGGCCCCGAAGGCCGATGTCGAAAACAGCGTGGCCAGAGCCAGCGCCGAGACGGTCGTGAGTCGCTTGGAAGAAGCCATGGGCCAAGTATGCCGCAGGTTGACGTCTGGTGAAACTTCTAGCCCTCGCGGCGAGCTTGGGCGCGCGCTTGTCCCAAGCCTTGGCGGAGCGGCCCGGCCTCGTGTAAACCGGCAGGAGGCATGACCGACCAACCCGCCCCTTCCCGCGCCCATCTGCGCCACAAGACCATCGTTCTGGTCGGGCTGATGGGCGTGGGCAAGTCCAGCGTCGGTCGCCGGCTGGCCACGGCGCTGGAGCTGCCGTTCCGCGACGCAGACACCGAGGTCGAGGCGGCCGCAGGTCGCACGATCCCCGAGATCTTCGCCGAGATGGGCGAAGGCGCCTTCCGCGACGGCGAGCGGCGGGTGATCGCCCGACTGCTGGACGAGCCGCCGCACGTGCTGGCTACTGGCGGTGGGGCTTTCGCCAACGCCGAGACCCGCGCCCTGATCAAGGACAAGGCCGTCGCCGTCTGGCTGAAGGCCGACCTCGAGCTGCTGGCGCGCCGCATCGGCCGCAAGGAAGGCCGCCCGCTGCTCAAGAACCGCGACCCGCTGATGGTGTTGCGCGAGCAAGCCCACGCCCGCTACCCCGCCTATGGCGAGGCCCACCTGACGGTCGAGCCCGGCGACACCGCCCACGGCGTGGCGGTC
Source organism: Caulobacter sp. (assembly GCA_014378155.1). Taxonomy (GTDB): domain Bacteria; phylum Pseudomonadota; class Alphaproteobacteria; order Caulobacterales; family Caulobacteraceae; genus Caulobacter. The sequence goes on from JACMOF010000080.1 coordinate 5,708, forward strand.
GAGGCGGTGTTGCGGGCGCTCGACGTCCATCTGGCCCCGACCTCATCTTCTGAAAGTGAAATCCAGTGATCCGTAGCATTCCGGTAGGCCTGGGCGCGCGCGCCTATGATGTGGTCGTGGGAACCGGACTGATCGACAAGGCCGGCCAGCACATCGCCCCCCTGCTGAAACGTCCTCGCGTGGCCATTGTCAGCGACACCATTGTCGGCGAGCACCATGGCGAGCGCCTGGCCGCTTCGCTCGAGCACGCCGGCATCGCCACCGACGTGATCCTGGTGCCACCCGGCGAGGAGACCAAGAGCTTCGAGGGCCTGGCCGACCTGACCGATCGGCTGCTGGCGCTGGGCCTGGAGCGCGGCGACATGGTCATCGCATTCGGCGGAGGGGTGGTTGGCGACCTGACGGGCTTCGCGGCGGCGATCTACAAGCGCGGCATCGACTTCATCCAGATTCCCACCACCCTGCTGGCTCAAGTGGATTCGTCCGTCGGCGGAAAGACCGCCATCGACACCCCGCGCGGCAAGAACCTGATCGGCGCCTTCCACCAGCCGCGCCTGGTGCTGGCCGACCTCGACATCCTGGCCACCCTGCCCGCCCGCGAGATGGCCTGCGGCTATGCCGAGATCATCAAGTACGGCCTGCTGGGCGATTTCGCGTTCTTCGAGTGGCTCGAAGCTAACGTCAAGGCCGTGCTCGAGCGCGACACCGCCGCCCTGGTCAAGGCCGTGGGCCGCTCGGTCGAGATGAAGGCCGAGATCGTCGCCGAGGACGAGAAGGAGGCCGGTCGCCGCGCCCTGCTCAACCTCGGCCACACCTTCGGCCACGCGGTCGAGGCCGAGATGGGCTTTGGCGACGGGCTCAAGCACGGCGAGGCCGTCGGCCTGGGCATGGCGCAGGCCTTCCGGTTCTCGGTCCGCCAGGGCCTGTGCTCCACCCAGGACGCCGTTCGCGCGGAGGCGGCGATCAAGGCGGCGGGCCTGCCGACCCGGCTGGCCGACATCCGCCCCGCGCCGTTCGACGCCGACGCTCTGGTCGCCCACTGCGGCCAGGACAAGAAGGCGCAGGGCGGGACGCTCACCTTCGTGCTGGTCCGCGCGATCGGCGACGCGTTCGTGGCCAAGGACGTGGATCGTGAGGCGCTGCGGGCCTTCCTCGTGGAGGAAGGCTCGGTTTAGGCGTTCGCCGCGCTATCGCGCATGGACTCCCCAAAATCTCTCCTCGATACTCGCCTAAAAGTTTTGAGGTGGGTCATGAAAACATTCACGTGCATTGTCGCTTCCATGGTTCTGGCCTGTAGCGCCCTGCCCGCCTGGGCGGCCGAACCCAAGTACGAAGTCGCCTTCGCCAGCTTCGCGCCGATCAACAGCGACATCTTCCTCGCCGACGCGGACGGTAGCCATGCGCGGCCGTTCCTGCCCGACGCGGAACTGGACTCCAACGCCAGCTTTTCGCCCGATGGAAAGTGGGTGCTCTTCACGTCGCGGCGGGCTGGGACCTCGGACATCTACCGCGCCCATCTCGATGGCTCGGGACTGGAACCTCTGGTGGCTTCGCCCGCCTATGACGACCAGGCCGCTCTTTCGCCCGACGGCCGTTCGCTGGCCTTCGTTTCGAGCCGTGGCGGCCAGGCCGACATCTGGATCCTGGACCTGGCCAGCAAGGCGGTGCGCAACCTGACCCACAACCCGGCGGGCGACTTTCGCCCGTCCTGGTCGCCGGACGGGCAGTGGCTGGCCTTCTCCTCGGATCGCGAGTCCAGCCATCCCCGCTCGCCCAAGGGTGACTTCTCGATCCGCCACTCGACCGAGATCTATGTCGTAAAGGCCGACGGCTCGAGCCTGCGCCGCATCACCCAGGACGGCCAGTTCGGCGGCAGCCCCTCATGGTCGCCCGATGGCGCGAAGCTGGCCTTCTACGCGACCACGATCGAAGAGGTGCGCAACATCACCAGCCCCATGCGTTTGCGAGGGATCAGCCAGATCGAGGTGATCGACGTCGAGACCGGCGCGCGCCAAGCGCTGACCTCGGGACCGGGCGAGAAATGGTCGCCGCATTGGCTGTCGTCCGGCAAGGTCGGCTACGTGACCGGCGGTCCCGAAGGCGGCGTTGAGACGATCAGCGGGCCCTCTGGCGCCCGGGGCGAGTTCAACAGCCCCAGCTGGTCGGCGGACGGCCGCCATATGCTCTTTCACCGCGAGGTGGACAAGACCTGGCCGCCGGATCGCCGCTGGGTCTCCCTGGATCCAAGGTTCGCCCTCAAACGCGTCGGCGTCTTCCCGTCCTATTCCCCCTCCGGCGATCGCCGGGTCAGCAACGACAAGACCGCGGGCATCCTGCACAACAGCATCCTAATAATGCGGGCCGACGGATCCCAGGCCTCCGTCCTGTTCAGCGATCCCCAAAAGAGCGCGCTGGCTCCCAGCTGGTCGCGCCAAGGCGACCGGATCGCGTTCGGCCTCGGCCAGTTCTTCCAAGGCCTCCAAGGACCGGCCGGGGCCGACATCGCCGTTATCGACACCAAGGGCGGCGGCTTCAGGATGCTGACCCAGGGCGGCGGCAATTTCGGTTTCCCCGACTGGTCCCCCGATGGCCTCCACCTCGTCTATCGTCAGGCGGGCGCGGTCCGGGCGCTCGATATCCTCGATCTGGACACCGGCGCGTCCCGTGTGCTGCTGAGCGGGCCCGCGCACTACAATTTTCCCACATGGTCGCCGACCGGCGGCGTCATCGCCTTCACCGCCGACATCGACGGCGACTACGAGATATATTCCATCCGCCCCGATGGCTCGGACCTGAAGCGCCTCACGCGTTCGCCTGGCAACGACGCCCACAGCGCCTGGTCGCCCGATGGCCAGTGGATCGCCTTCGCCAGCGGCCGGGGCGGATTCAAGGACGAAGCGCTGCTTCACCCGGCCAACCCGCAGCCCTATGGCGAAATCTTCGTCATGCGCGCCGATGGCTCGCAAGCCCACGCCCTTACCGACGAACCCTATGAGAAGGGCTCTCCGACCTGGGCGCCTGTCGGACCGCCCTCCGGACGCTGAGGCGCCGGTCAGCGGCGAGACCTTTCGAGCGCGTTGGTGGCCTATTTCCACCAGCCTACTTCCCGCTTTGCGCGGAGGAAGCGTAGGAAGGCGGCATGATCCTCACCGCCATACTCGGCCTCGCGCCGATCATCGTCGTCCTGTTGGCGATCTCAGCCCTGTTTTCGGCCGCCGAGACGTCGCTGACCGCCGCCTCGCGAGCTCGCATGCACCAGTTGGAGCGGGAGGGGGATCGTCCGGCCAAGCGGGTCAACAGGCTGCTGGCCGATCAGGAGACGATGATCGGGGCGGTGCTGCTGGGCAACAATCTGATCAACATCCTGGCCTCCGCCCTGACCACCCAGGTGCTGACCGCCGCGATCCCCGGACCCTGGGGCGTGGCGGCGGCGACCGGGGCGATGACGGTTCTGGTGCTGGTGTTCGCCGAGGTGCTGCCCAAGACCCTGGCGATCCTGAAGTCCGACGACGTGGCGCGCTTCCTGTCGGGGCCCACCCTGCTGATGGTGCGGCTGTTTGGCCCGATCATCTACGCCATCCAGTGGATCGTGCGGCGGACGCTGCGGCTGTTCGGCGTCAAGCTGACCATGGAGGTCGACGTGCTGGCCGCCCACGAGGAGATTCGCGGCGCGGTCGAATACCATCACTCCGAAGGCGGGGTCGAAAGCGGCGACCGGCGGATGCTGGGCGGGGTGCTGGACCTGTCGGACATGGACGTCTCGGAGATCATGGTCCACCGCAAGTCGATCACCCTGATCGACGCCGACTTGCCGATCCGCGAGTTGGTGGCCGAGGCCCTGGAGGCCCAGCACACCCGCATCCCGCTCTATCGCGACAACGCCGACAACATTGTCGGCGTGCTGCACGCCCGCGACCTGCTGCGCGCCATGGCCGCCGCCAATGGCGACATCGACGCCATCGACGTGGCCACGATCCAGCGCGAGCCGTGGTTCATCCCCGACACGACGAACCTGAAGGACCAGCTCAACGCCTTCCTCAAGCGCCGAAGCCATTTCGCGCTGGTGGTCGACGAGTACGGCGCCCTCCAGGGCCTGGTGACCCTGGAGGACATCCTCGAGGAGATCGTCGGCGAGATCGAGGACGAGCATGACACCAAGGTCGAGGGTCTTCGTCCTCAGGCGGACGGTTCGGTGCATGTCGATGGCCACGTGACGGTGCGCGACCTCAACCGGGCCATGGATTGGCGGCTACCGGAAGGCGACGCCGTGACCATCGCCGGCCTGGTGATCCACGAGGCCCAAACCATTCCCGAACCGGGGCAGATCTTCATCTTCCATCATCACCGCTTCCAGGTGCTGCGCCGTCAGCGTAACCAGGTCACCGGCCTGCGGATCAGCGGTCGCTTGGAAGACGCGGTGCGCTAAAGTGATGTCGCGGTCTTGACCCACTGCCTCTCCTGATCGACAGCAATGCTTCGATGGGAAGCAACTCCCGCCGGGCCAAAAGTCGGATGCCCGACCTAACTGATTGATTTCCTGAGCAGTTCCAGACGAATCCGTTTGAACTCACGCCCTTCGCGGGCGCAGGATTACTCCAGCAAGGAACTTTCACCTTGACGATATGTCACCGGCGCGCTGGGTGTAATGCGCAGGGCGTGACGGGGGTTAGACAGCTTGGCCAAGGCGATGGGCCACGTCCGAGGGGGCGGGATCGAGGACACAGGTGACCTGGCCCTGAAGATCCAGGATCGCCGTTTGCTGACCCCGACCCAAACCGGACGCTGCGGCCCCGCACCCCTCTGCCGCCGCGCCCCTCTGCCGCTGCACTGCGGTCGCCGTCCGATGGCGGCAAAGCGGCCTCGCCCGCGAACTGTCCGCTGAAATCAATCTGGCCTATGATAGCCTTGACGTCATAAGCACCACGATATCGCCGATCCGTGCTCTGGAGCCTTGAAAAATGAAGACCCTCGCCGCCCTTAGAGTCTTGGTGGTCGAAGACGAGGCTCTGGTCTCCATGCTTGTGGAGGACATGCTGAGCGACCTTGGCTGCGTGGTCGTCGGCCCCGCCGC
>JACMOF010000081.1 GCA_014378155.1 Caulobacter sp.
CGAAGCCGCGACGGCCGTCGGCGTCGACGGTCTCGCCGCTCAGCCGGCCGGGGGCCTGGCGGACGTATTTTTCCTTGCAGGCGAACAGGCCGACATAGGGGCCGCCGAAGTTCAGGCCGTTGCCGATCGACTGGCCCTCGGCGACCACGATGTCGGGGCCCATCTCGCCGGGCGACTTCAGCAGGCCAAAGGACACGGCCTCGGTGGTCACCACGATCAGCAGGGCCCCGGCCGCCTGGGCGGCGGCGGCGATCTTGGTCACGTCGGTGGCGGTGCCGAACACATTGGGGGTCTGGACGACGACGCAGGCGGTGTCGGCGTCGATAGCCGCCACCACCGCGTCCTCGGCGTCGATCGCGGCGGCCAGGCGGTCGGTGGCGACGCCAGCGGCGTGGGCCAGGGTCTCGACCGTGCCGACATAGTGCGGGTGCAGGCCGCCCGACAGCACGGCCTTGCCCCGGCGGGTGACGCGGGTGGCCATCATCACCGCCTCGGCGGCGGCGGTGGAGCCGTCATAGAGCGAGGCGTTGGCCACTTCCATGCCCGTCAGGGCGGCGACCTGGGTCTGGAACTCGAACAGCACCTGCAGCGTGCCCTGAGCGATCTCGGGCTGGTAGGGCGTGTAGCTGGTGAGGAACTCCGACCGTTGGATGATGTGGTCCACCGTGGCCGGCACATGGTGGCGATAGGCCCCCGCCCCCACGAAGAACGGCCCTTCGGAGGCCGAGCGATTGCGGCGCGACAGGGCCAGCATCTCGCGCTCGACCTCCAGCTCGCCGGCGTGGAATGGCAGGTCCACCGGCGTCTTGCGATAGGCGACGGCGGGCACATCGACAAACAGCTCGTCGATGGTCTCCGCGCCGATGACGCCGAGCATGTCGGCGCGATCTTGAGGGGTCAGGGGGAGGTAGCGCATTGAGAGTTCCTTCTCCCTTCCCCCTTGAAGGAGGAAGGGTCGGGGATGGGGGTGTTTGCGGCGGCGGGGTCACCCCCACCGATCTTAGAGGGTCGAGAGGAACGCTTCGTAGGCCACGCGGTCCATCAGGGCGTCGACCTCGGACGGATTGCTCAGCTTGATCTTGGCGAACCAGCCGCCGGCTTCGGGCACGGCGTTGACGGTCTCGGGGGCGTCCGACAGCTGGCCGTTGGCCTCGACCACCTCGCCCGACACCGGGGCGTAGACGTCGGAGGCGGCCTTGACGCTTTCGACCACCGCCAGGCCTTCGCCCTGTTTGACGACTTTGCCGACTTCGGGCGTCTCGACGAACACCACGTCGCCCAGTTGCTCAGCGGCGTAGCCGGAGATGCCGACGGTGGCGACGTCGCCCTCGACTTCAACCCACTCGTGATCCTTGGTGAACTTCATGGTCTGGGACCTTTTCTAAATCTTGCGCACGTAGCGGGTCGGGACGAACGGCGAGGCCACAACCTCGACCGCCTGCGGCTTGCCGCGAACGATGACTTTCAGCTTGGTCCCGATCGCTGACAGGGCGGGGGGCGCGAAGCCAATGGCGATGGCGCCGCCGTAGCTGGGACCAAAGCCGCCGCTGGTGACCACGCCGACCACGGCGCCGGTCTCGTCGGCGATCTGCGCGCCTTCACGGGCCGGCGCGCCTTCCAGCACTTTCAGATTGACCCGGACGCGCTTGAGGTCACCCGCCAGTTCCTTGGCGATGCGCTCTGCGCCCAGATAGTCGCCGGCCTCGCGGCGGCTCTTGCCCACGGCAAACGGCATGCCCGCCTCGATCGGCGAGATCGTCTCGTCCATGTCATGGCCATAGAGCGGCAGGCCGGCCTCCAGGCGCAGGCTGTCGCGGGCGCCCAGGCCGATGGCCTTGACGCGTTCGTCTTCCAACAGGGTGTTCCAGATGCGCGCGGCTTCGGTCGCGGGGACCGAGATTTCGTAGCCGTCTTCGCCGGTATAACCCGAGCGGGAGATGATCGCGTCGGTCCCGAAGGCGGTCAGGGCGGCGGTGTCCATGAACACCATGCCGGCGGCTTGCGGCACGTGGGCGGCCAGCACCGCGGCGGCCTTTGGGCCTTGCAAGGCCAACAAGGCGCGGTCTTCCAGGCGCTCGACGGTCGCCTCGCCTTCCAGCGCCTTGGCGATGATGGCGTAGTCATTGTCCTTGCAGGCGCCGTTGACGACGATGAACAGGCCGTCGTCGTCGGGCCGCGCCGTCATCAGATCGTCGATCACCCCGCCCTCGGCATTGGGCAGTACGGCATAGCGCTGCTTGCCGGGCTTGAGGCCCTGGTAGTCGGCCGAAACCAGCTTTTCGAAGCTCTTGGCGGGGTTGTCGCCGCGCAGCCGGGCCTGGCCCATGTGCGAGACGTCGAACAATCCTGCGTGCTCGCGGGTCCAAAGATGCTCCTTCAGCACCCCGTCTTTGTACTGCACAGGCATGTGGTAGCCGGCGAACGGAACCATGCGGGCGCCGGCGGCGACGTGCGCATCGTAGAGCGGGGTCTTCTTGAGATCTGGGTCGGACACGCGGGGGCTCCAAACGGGGACAGCGCTGCAAGCCCGGCTTTCACCAGACGATAGCGCCCCCGCTGTCCCTTTGACCTGAGAGATTCCGGATCCAGCCCTCAAGTTGGGAAGGGGGACCCTTGCTCCTTCGGCGGGCAACGCTTTCGCGCCGCCTCTTTCCAGCGTTCCTAAACCCGCGCGGTCCGTTTGCCTGAGCGTTTCCGGGGCGGTTGCGCCTTCGGCCTCGGGACCAGAATCCCGACGTCTCCCGCGAGGGTCGCACCGTGTTTGAGCGAGGGGGCGAGCGGAGTCAACGGACGAAGAAAAGAGCCGGCACGAAAGCTCTCATAGATTGCATTTTTGCCATCTTGTCTTCAAACTTGGAGACCGCCCAGAAGCGCACCGAGAACCAGCATCGTCAGCTGGCCCTGCTGGCCAAGCAGCTTCGGTTGGTGCTGGTCGCCCAGCAATACCTAGAGACCGGCGGGGTAGAAGGCCTGCTGGCGACGCTCAAGGATCTTGAGCGTCCCTAGCGCCTACATCCGCTCCGGCGCTTCGATGCCCAGCAGGTCCAGCGCCAGCTCCAGTTGCTTCAGCGTGGTCTCGGCCAAGGCCAGGCGCGAGGCCCGGATCGCCGGCTCGTCGGCGCCGAGGATCGGGCAGGCGGCGTAGAACTTCGAGAAGGTCTGGGCCAGCTTGTAGGCGTGCTCGGCCACGAAGTTGGGAGCCTTCTTGTCGTAGGCTTCGCCCAGCGCGCCCTCGAAGCCGTCCAGCAGCAGGGTCAGGTCACGCTCGGCCGGCTCGGCCACGGTGATCGGACCAGACGCGACGTTCTGCTCGGCCGCCTTGCGCAAAATGCTCTTGATCCGCACCGACTGGTACAGCAGGTACGGCCCCGTCTTGCCCTCGAAGCTGGTGAAGCGGTCGAGGTCGAAGACGTAGGAGGTGCCGCGGAAGTTCTGCAGGTCGGCGAACTTCAGGGCCGCAATTCCCACCTTGTGGGCGGTTTCCTCGAAGGCCTCTTCCGACAGCTCAGCGCCGGGGCCGGCCTCCCGCAGGCGCTCGCGGGCCTTCTCGCGGGCCATCTCGATCAGGTCGTGCAGCTTCAGAACGCCGCCTGCCCGGGTCTTGAACGGCTTGCCATCGGCCCCGTTCATGGTGCCAAAGCCGATGTGCTCCAGCCCGCCCGGCTCGGCGTAGCCGGCCAGGTACGAGGCGCGAAACACCTGCTCGAAGTGGTCGGCCTGGCGCTGGTCGACGCAGTAGAGGATCAGGTGTGGGTCGAACGATTTGCGGCGGTCCAGGATGGTGGCCAGGTCGGTCGTGCCGTACATGGCCGAGCCTTCGGACGACACCACCAGCAGCGGCGGCAGCTCGCGTTTGTCGCCCTCTTGGGCCACTCGGATGATGCGGGCGCCCTGGTCATCGACCAGCAGGCCCTTGGCCTCCAGCTGGCTGACCATCGGGGCGACCAGGTCCTGAACGTCGCTCTCGCCCTTCCAAAGGTCGAAGTCGACGCCCAGGGCATGGAACTCGCGCTCCAAGGCCACGCGGCTGACGCGGACGAAATGCCGCCACAGCAGACGATAGCCGAAACGGCCAACCTGCAGCTCGGCGGTGGCCTTGCGGGCCCGGGCGAGGAAGTCGGCGTCGAAGGCGGGATTTGGCTTGCCGTCCTTCTCGGCCTTGGCGCGGTTGGCGGCTACCGGATAAATTCGGTCCAGATCGGCCAGCGAAACGCGCGAGGCGAACTCGGCTATCAGCTTGGCTTCGTCGGCCGGCGAGAAGCCGCGCGGCGCCTCGACCAGACGTTCGAGCAGGGCGCCGATGAAGGCGTCCTCTTCCCTCAGGGCGCTGATCAGCAGGCCCATCTGGAAGCCCCAGTCGCCGAAGTGGGCGTCGCCCACCACGTCGTCGCCGCGGAAGCGGTACAGGCGCTTGACCGACTCGCCGATGATCGAGGCGCGCAGGTGGCCCACATGCATCGGCTTGGCGACATTGGGGCCGGCATAGTCGATCAGCACGCGGCGCGGGCTGGCCACGGGCTCGGCCCCGGCGCGCGGATCGGCGGCGATCTCGTTGGCGCGGGTCGCCAGGGCGGCGGCGCTGACCCGCATGTTGATGAAGCCGACGCCCGCGATCTCGACGGAGGCCAGCCGCGGGTCGGCCTTGAGGATATCGACCACCTGGACGGCGATCTCGCGGGGATTGCGCTTAGCGCTTTTCGCCGCCGCGAGAGCGCCATTGCACTGGAAATCGGCCAGGTCGGGGCGATCGGACGCGGTGACGCGACCGAAGTCGGGGGACAGTCCGGCGGCCTGGAAGGCGGCCGCGGCCGCCTCGCTCAGGGACCGCTTCAAATCACTCATGGCTTGGTGACGTTTCCGGGCTGGGTCAGGGCTTGCTGGGTCTGGCCGGCATTGACGCGGAAGCGCTTGCCGTCACGGTTGAAGGCGGCCATCTCCGGGGTCACGTCGAAGCCGATAAGCACTTCGAAATTGCCGCCGCTGACCTTTTCGTCGGCGCGCGGAATGGTGATGGTCTTCAGGGTCTCGCTGGCATAGACGCGATCCTGGCCCTGCGGGAAGGTCACCGGCAGGTCGAAATATTCCTTGGCCAGGACGTCCTTGTTGCGCTCGGTCACCGCCACCCAATAGCGATAGGTCTTGTGGGTGTCCGTCGCCTGCGGGCCGCGCCCCAGCTCGAACAGGATTTCGACCTGCATCTTGATGGGGTCATTGCTCTTGTAGGCGCAGCCCGAGGACAGGCCCTGGATCTCGCCCGTATAGGAGCTTTGGGCCGCCGATTCCTTGGCGTCCTTGAACTCGACATAGCGGCTGGCGTCGTACAGCACCTTCACATAGGGGCACGGGCCGGCGTTACGCAGCTGGGCGAGCGGCGCCTTGGGCTGGTTCCACTCGTCGTCACGCTTCTTCTTCTTGCCGGCCTGTTCTTCGTCACCGGACCCGCCGTCGGCGTTGCGACCGCCGCCACGTTGCTGCGCGTGGACGCTCGTCGCGGTGGCGGCGATCGAGAGGGCCATCAAGGCGCTGAGGGCGACGGAGAGCGTGGGGCGCATGAAACGTCCGGTTCGAGATGAAGAGCCTGTTCGGGAATTCCCCGTCGGCGTCATGGAGCCTGATAAAGGCATATGCGTGACGTCGCAATGCGCCGGCGACGCTAGCGCGCGCGACGTGGAACCCTTAGGTTCGCGGCCATGAACCCCCATTCGCCCATTCCGCCCCTCGGCCGCCGCTCGCTCAGCGTTGTTCTGGCCAGTCCGCGCGGCTTCTGCGCGGGGGTTGATCGGGCGATCCAGATCGTCGAGCGGACGATCGAGAAGTTCGGCGCGCCGGTCTATGTGCGCCACGAGATCGTCCACAACCGTCACGTCGTCGACCGGCTGAAAGCCCTGGGCGCGGTGTTCGTCGAGGAGCTGGACGAGGTTCCCGAGGACCGCCCGGTGGTGTTCTCGGCCCACGGCGTGCCCAAGACCGTGCCGGCCGCGGCCAAGGCGCGCGAGATGGTCTATCTGGACGCCACCTGCCCGCTGGTCTCCAAGGTCCATGTCGAGGCCCAGAAGCATTTCGACGCTGGGCGCGAGATCGTGCTGATTGGCCACGCAGGTCACCCCGAGGTCGTTGGCACCATGGGCCAACTTCCGGAGGGTACGGTCACCCTGATCGAGGATATCGACGGCGCCCGCAGTTGGATCCCAAAGAACGCCGGCAACGTGGCCTTCCTGACCCAGACCACCCTGTCGGTCGATGACACCGCCGAGATGGTCAATCTGCTGAAAGAACGCTTCCCCGGCATCGCCGCGCCGCACAAGGAAGACATCTGCTACGCCACCACCAACCGCCAGGAGGCGGTGAAGATGCTGGCCGAGGTCTCCGAGCTGATCCTGGTCGTCGGCTCAAAGAACTCTTCCAACTCGGTGCGGCTGATGGAGGTCGGCAAGCGGGCCGGCGCCCGCGACGCCCGGCTGCTCGATGACGCGCGCGGCATCGACTGGAGCTGGTTCGAGGGCGTGGAGCGGGTCGGCGTCACCGCTGGCGCCTCGGCTCCGGAAGACCTGGTGCAAGGCGTTCTCGACGCCATCGCCACGCGCTATGACGTGACGATCGAGGAACTGATCGAGGCCCGCGAGACGGTGATCTTCAAGCTGCCGAGGCTGCTGACGACCTAGGCCGCTGGCGACGTTCGATCTGCGCGAAAGAATGACCCATGAACTATGGGTCCCCCACTCGCAAATCCCTGATGGTCTTGTTGGCGCCAGCGGTTTTGATCGCCTGTGGCGGGGTGGTAGGAGGCCTGACGTTCGCCTCGCTCCTGTTTCAGGCCGAGCGACTCTTTGCCATCGCTATGTGGGTGGCGACTATTTCATTCCCAGTCTGGCTTCTTGCCCTGCTGGCTTTACGTCGGGGTTCTAGAAAGCTCTATCCATTGGCTATGACCTCCGGGCTGTTTGCAGCGGGTTGGGTAGTGACCAACATCTTCTGGCCGCCATCGTCCGCAGGAGGACCCTGGGGCTGGTAAAGCTAAGGCCTGATCCACGTGTTCCATGGTTAGCCGCCCAACATCAGGCTGGCCAAGGTGGCTTAGCCAGAGCGCTGAACGTTTCGTCGTACTCATCCATGATCTCGCCGCCCAACTCGATCTGGCGGGTGATTTCCAGATCGGCTGCGCCGTCCTGCTTCGCAAGCGCTTCGAAAGTCGTCTGGTAGCGGCTTATAGAGGCTTCTCCGCGCGCGAACCGTTCATCGGCAAGCGCCCCGGGCGTTCGCCCGAACTGATCTTGATCCTTCGAGACCACCGGCTCATCGCCGTCTGGTTCACCAGTCATCGATCGTCTCCTTCCACCGCCATCCTAGCACAATTCCCACGCCCCTCTTGACCGCCAGCGCCCGCTCCCCCATCCCCGCGCCATGGCCGTCTATACCGACATCACCGACGACGAACTCGCCGTCTTCCTGGGCGACTACGACCTGGGGCAGGCCGTGGCGTTCAAGGGCATCGCCGAGGGGGTGGAGAACTCCAACTTCCTGCTGGAAACGCAGACCGGCCGGTTCATTCTCACGGTCTATGAGCGGCGGGCCAAGCCTGAGGACCTGCCCTATTTCCTCGACCTGCTGACCTGGCTGGCCGAGCATGGCTATCCCAGCGCCAAGCCGATCGCCGACCGCGCGGGCGCGACCCTGAAGGCCATCCGCGGCAAGCCCGCCGCCCTGGTCGAGTTCCTGCCGGGCCTGTCGGCCCGCCGCCCGACCATCGCCCACTGCCGCGAGGCCGGCGAGGGCCTGGCCTGGCTGCATCTGGCCGGCGAGGGCTATCCGGCCCGCCGCGCCAATGACCTGGGCCAGCCCCACTGGGGGCCATTGTTCGCCAAACACCGCCAGGACGCCGAGGGCCTGAAGCCGGGCCTGGCCAAGACCATCGACCAGGATTTGGCGCAGCTGGCCTTGGCCTGGCCTCGCGGCCTGCCGTCAGGGGTGATCCATGCCGACTATTTCCCCGACAACGTGTTCTTCAAATCCGACGGCAAGTTCGCCGCCGCCATCGACTTCTATTTCGCCTGCGACGACGCTTTCGCCTATGACGTGGCGGTGACGCTCAACGCCTGGTGTTTCGAGGCCGACGGCAGCTTCAACATCACCGCCGCCCGCGCCCTGATCGCCGGCTATGAGCGCCGGCGTCCGCTGAGCCCGGCCGAGCGCGAGGCGATCCCGATCCTGGCGCGCGGCGCGGCCATGCGTTTCTTCCTGACCCGCCTGGCGGACTGGGGCGCGACCCCGGCCGGGGCGCTGGTCAAGCCGAAGGACCCGCTGGAATACGAGCGCAAGCTGGCGGTTCACCGCGAGGGACTCAGCCTGTTCGGAGCCGGCGCATGACGCCCAAGCTGATCATCTATACCGACGGCGCCTGTCGCGGGAATCCCGGCCCGGGCGGCTGGGGCGCCTTGCTCATGTACGGCGACAAGAAAAAAGAGCTGTGCGGCGGCGACCTGGCGACCACCAACAACCGCATGGAGCTGATGGGCGCGATCCAGGCCCTGGAGGCGCTCAACAAGCCCACCAAGGCCGAGCTGCATACCGATAGCCAGTATGTGATGAAGGGCGTCACCCAGTGGATCCACGGCTGGAAGGCCAAGGGCTGGAAGACCGCCGACAAGAGCCCGGTCAAGAACGTCGATCTGTGGCAACGCCTCGACGCCGCCCGGGCCCGTCACGACGTTGACTGGCGTTGGGTCAAGGGCCATGCCGGCCACGTCCACAACGAGCGCGCTGACGTGCTGGCGCGTCTCGGAATGCTGAAGACCCTGGGCGAGCAAAGCGTCCGTTAGGCCATAGCGCTTCACGACCCAACTTCCATAATCGCCAAGCTGCTGGCCCTGCCGACCTTGATGGTCGCCGTGGCGCTGACCAGCCTCCCGACTCCCAGACCGGCGCCTGACCGGACGGCCCAAAGCCATCAGGCCGCGACGAACGCGCCCGGCTCAGGGCCTGTCGCGAAAGGCAAGCCTTCATCCTCCCAACCGGCCACCCCGCCGATCATCAGCTTCACCGGACGGCCCAGGGCGGCCAGCTTCAGCGCCGCGCGGTCAGCGCCGTTGCAATGGGGGCCGGCGCAATAGACCACGAACAGGGTGTCGGCTGGCCAGGCCGCAATTCGCTCGGCGCTGATCTCGCCGTGGCGCAGATGCAGGGCGCCGGGCACATGACGAAGGGCATAGGCCTGCGGCGTTCCGACCACGTGCAGCAGGACGAAGTCCACCTCTCTAGCCTTCATCGAAGCGTCGACATCGGCGCAGTCGGTTTCCAGGGCCAGGCGGCGGGCAAAGTGGGTCACGGCCTCTTGCGACGGCGCGGCGGGGATGTCGGACACAAAGCTCATGGCGGCCTCCTCTGTTGGCGACAGGAGACTTGCCTCTCCAGGGCGCGGGGCGTTAGATGTCATGATTGCCATAGTCCGTAAAAATCATGCCAAAATCGTTGCAGAGACTCGGACCCGCCAATCGTCGGGTCGTCGCCTTGGCCTATGACGGCCTGTGCACCTTCGAGTTCGGGGTGACGGTCGAGCTGTTTGGCCTGCCCCGGCCGGAGATGGGGCCGGACTGGTACCAGTTCGCGACCGCCGCCATCGAGGGCGGTCCCCTGCGAGGTCTGGGTGGGGTGCAGGTGGTCGCCGATGGCGGACTGGAGTTGGTCGAGCAGGCCGGCACGATCATCGCCCCTGGCTGGCGCGGGGCTGACGCACCGGTCCCTCAGGATCTTATCGATGCGCTGCAGGTCGCCCATCGGCGAGGCGCGCGGGTGATGTCGATCTGCTCGGGTGTCTTCGTGCTGGCGGCGGCGGGATTGCTGGCCGGCAAGCGGGCCACTACCCACTGGCGCTATGTGGATCGGCTGCGGACCCTCTATCCCGACATCGATGTGCAGCCCGACGTGCTCTATGTCGACGCTGGCGACGTGTTGACCTCGGCTGGCAGCGCCGCCGGCCTGGATCTCGGCCTGCACCTGATCCGCCGAGACCATGGTCCCGAGGCGGCCAATACCGTGGCGCGGCGGCTGGTCGTGCCGCCCCACCGTGATGGCGGCCAGGCACAGTTCATCCAGCGACCCGTGCCGATCGTCCACGAGGGCGCGCGCCTGGGTCCCGCCCTGGAGCGGATGCGCACCGACCTGGCTGGCGAGCACACTGTCAAGGCCCTGGCCGACGCGGCCGGCATGAGCCCTCGCACCTTTCTGCGTCGCTTCGAGGCCGCCACCGGCACGACCCCCGCCCGCTGGTTGCTGGCCGAGCGCCTGGCTCGGGCCCGCGACCTGCTTGAGACCAGCCCGGCCGGCGTCGAACAGATCGCCCAGTCCGTGGGCTTCGGCGCGGCGGCCTTGCGCCACCACTTTCGCAAGTCCTTGGCGACCACGCCCCAGGCCTATCGTGCGCGGTTCGCCGGATAACACCACCGTCGCGGGACACACGGTCGCACGCCTGTAACGATCTTGCCGCGAAATGACCTTGGTCACGCCGTTGCAAAGCCCCGTTCGCCCCCCAATTTATATTCCGACGCGGACAACCCGGCCCCCCCCCGCCGGCCCCAGCGTCCAGTAAAGCAGCGCCCGCGCCTCTCCCCCAGGCGCGGGCGCTGTTCGCGTTCCGGGACTCTGCCCGCGCGACGAACATTGTTCTGGTAACGCTAACAGTCCTCGCTATCCTGCGACCCGACAACTCGCCGATCGAGAGCGGGGTAGGGAGCGACGCGATGAAACGGGCAATGGCTTTCGCCTTGATGATGCTGGCCGGCTGCGGCCACGCCCACGCCGCGGCCCCCGCGCGCCCGCCAATCGTCTCGGTGTCGCACCTGGCGGTCTACGCGGCCGACCCGGCCAAGAGCGAGGCGTTCTACGTCCACGACCTTGGCGGCGTGAAAGGGCCCAACCCGGAGAACCCGAACGGCGCGCGCTACTATTTCAGCCCGATGCAATTCATCGAGGTGCTGCCCCTGCCACCGGGCGCGCCCTCGACCAACCGGTTGGACCACGCCGCCTTCAACACGCCCGACGCCGAGGCCTTGCGAACCTATCTGGCGTCGCGCGGCGTGGCCGTTCCCGCGCGCGTCGAAACAGGCAATGACGGCGGTCGGTGGTTCGACATCGTCGACCCCGAAGGCGTGAAGCTTCAGTTCACCCAGCCTCCGGCTACGCCGCCCGCCATACCGGTCAATCCGCTGTCCAGCCGGATCATCCATGTGGGCTTCATCATCCACGACCGCGCGCGCCAGGACGCCTTCTACCGCCAGATCCTGGGATTCCGGCCCTACTGGTTCGGCGGTATGACGGACGATGCGCAGAGCTGGGTCTCGCTGCAGGTCCCGGATGGTACGGACTGGCTGGAATACATGATCGTCAGCCCGCCCGAGGGCCGGGGCGCTCCGCCCGGCATGAGCCAGGCCACCCAGGGCGTGCTCGACCACTTCTCGTTGGGCGTGGAGGACACGCGCCTGGCCTACACCCTGTTGTGGAACGGCGATCGGCTGGCGGGCCAGGACGGTCTGCCCAAGATTGGCCGCGACGCCAAGTGGCAGCTGAACCTGCTCGACCCGGACGGCACGCGCGCCGAGTTGATGGAATTCCACGCTGTGGGCAAGCCTTGCTGCTCGCCGTTCACGGCGACCGATCCGCAATATTAGCCGACCCCGTTTTGAAGCCCGAGGAGACCCCGATGTCGAACCGTATTTCCAGGCGCGGCCTGATCGGCGTGGTCGGCGCCTCGACGGCGCTGGCGGCCGCGAAAGCCCCCGCGATCGCGACGCCTGACGCCGACAAGGTCGGCTTCGCCATTGTCGGCCTGGGCAAGCTGTCCCTGGGCCAGATCATTCCGGGCCTCAAGGTCGCGAAGGGCGCCAAGCTCGCGGCCGTGGTCAGCGGTCATCCCGACAAGGCCCGGCGCGTCGCCGCCGAGAACGGTCTGCCGGCCGACGCCGTCTATGGCTATGACGACTACGACCGCATGGCCAAGGATCCGCGCATCCAGGTCGTCTACATCGTTCTGCCCAATGCCCTGCACGCCGACCACACGATCCGCGCCTTCAAGGCCGGCAAGCACGTGCTCTGCGAAAAGCCGATGGCCACCAGCGTCGGCGACGCCGAGGCGATGATCGCCGCCGCCAAGGCCGCCAAGCGCCAGCTGATGATCGCCTATCGATGCCACTATGAGCCGCTGAACCTGGACATCATGCGCCGCCTGCGCGACGGGTCGCTGGGCAAGACCCGGCTGGTGAACACCACCATGGGCCGGCAGGCCGACCTGGCCGAGCCGTCCGACGCGTGGCGGCTGGACGGGCTGATGTCCGGCGGCGGGGCCTTGGCCGACATGGGGATCTATGGCGTCAACGCCGCGCGCTATCTACTGAACGAAGAGCCGGTGTCGGTCCGCGCCTGGGCACAGACCGACAGGACCGATCCGCGCTTCAAGACGACCGAGGACCTGATCGACTGGCAGTTCCGCTTCCCTTCAGGGGTGATCGCCAACGGCTCGACCTCGTTCAACTACGCCCCGACCATGGGCTATGAAGTGATCTGCGAACGCGGTCGCCTGGTAGCCGATCCGGCCGCCTTCTACGGCGGCAATCGCCTGACCGTCGTCCAGGGCGGCCAGGCCCAGCCGCCGCTGAGCCTGCCGCCGAACGACCAATTCGCGCGCGAGATGGACTGGATGGCCGATGTCGTGCGCGGCAAGGCGCCCATGGTCTCGCCGGGCGAGGAAGGGCTGCAGGACATGAAGCTGATGAAGGCGATCCTGGACTCCGTCGCCCGGGACGGGGCGACGATCGCGACGGACTGGGGCTACCGGCGGGCCTATGACCCGGCGGTGGTGGTCGACTTGCCGCGAAGCGCCTAAAAAATGCCGCGCAGCAACCGCCACCAGCTCTCGGCCATGACGTCGAGCAGCGGGTCGAGTGGGGCCGAGGCGCGCTGCACGACCATCACGTAGGACAACCGTTCCAGCTGGACCATCTGTATCAGCAGTCGCATCCGCGCCGCCGGGCGTTCGAGGTCGGAGAACCGCGCCAGATAATTCGGCATGCTGTCGATGAACAGGTTGATGAAACGCAGATAGTCATCGGCCAGGTCGGGATCGGCGACATTGGCCTCAGTGGCGACGGCCAGCAGGTTGCGGCGCTCCTCGGTCTGATCGGTCATGCCGGCCGCCAGCCAAGCGCGGACCTGCGCGACACTGGGATCGACCAGGGCGTCGAGGGCCGCGAAGGTGACCTGGATGTTGGGCGCCAGACGCTCGCCGATGGCGTTGGCGACGTCCTCCTTGCTGCGGAAATGCAGATAGAAGGTGGCGCGGTTGGCGCCGGCCGCCACGGCGATCTGCTCAATGGTCACGGCTCGGAAGCCACGCTGTCCGAACAGGGCGACGGCGGCGTCGACTAGCCGCTCGCGAGTCAGCAGGCGTTGGGCTTCGCGCAGACCGCCGCCCATCCGCTCCGTCGCCGTTCGCGCCAAATCGGTTCTCCGCTGTTTGCTCCAACAGATGTGCCACGCCCTCCTTCACAACGCCAGTCGATTGACACGACACCTGTCGTCTGAACTACTTCGCGCTTAGCCACGCGGCGCAGTTCGCGGGTCCAGATGGGAAGGAACGCAGGCCATGCAGCTTGTCAGCGAGACCGCGACCGACGGCATAGCCGGACCTGGCGCGCCCACGATCTTCCCCATTCTGGACGGCGTCGATCTGTCGAACATCGCCCAGTTCACCCAGGGCCAGCCTTACGGCGACTACGCCCGGATGCGCGCCCAGGCCCCGGTGATGTGGCACGCCGAGCCCTATGGCGGCCCCGGTTCCTGGGCGATCACCCGCCATGCCGACGTCATGGCGGTCAACGGCGACCCGACCACCTTCTCGTCGCGCAAGGGCGGCATACTGATGGCGCACGGCGACCCGCAGAAGCGCCACGCCCTGCTCTATCGCGCCTCGATGGACACCATGATCAATCTCGACGCGCCAGAGCACCTGCAGCTGCGCCGCGAGCACATGCCCTATTTCACCCCCTCCTATCTGCGAGGCGTCACCGAGGCGGTGCGGGCCGAGGTCGGCCGGCTGCTGGACAAGATGGCGCCCTTGAGTCGCTGCGACCTGGTTGAAAACTTCTCGTCGCACCTGCCGCTGTTCACCCTGTGCGAGATCCTCGGCGTGCCGGCTGAGGACCGCGGCAAGTTCCTCAAGTGGATGCACTATCTGGAGATGGCCCAGGACCTGGCGCTGAAACAGGCCACCGCCCCGATCACCCCGACCTTGGAGCTGATGCAGTTCGTCCAGGACTTCAACATCAATGTCGAGGAGATGTTCGACTACGGCCGCACCATGCTTCACAAGCGCCGGCTGGATCCGCAGCAGGACCTGATGAGCGCCATCGCCCGCGCTCAGGTCGATGGCCAGTTGCTGAGCGATGAGTATCTGGACGGCTCGTGGCTGCTGATCGTCTTCGCCGGCAACGACACCACCCGCAACACCCTGTCGGGGGCGATGAAGCTGCTGACCGAGTTTCCGGATCAGAAGGCCCGGCTGATCGCCGACCCGTCGCTGATGGGTGGGGCGGTGAATGAATTCATCCGCATGGTCAGCCCGGTGATCTACATGCGCCGCACGGCGACGCGGGACGCCGAGATCGCCGGCCAAACCATCCGCGAGGGCGAGAAGGTGGTGATGTACTACGGCGCGGCCAACCGCGACGAGACGGTGTTCCCCGATCCTGACCGGCTCGACATCACCCGGCCCAACGCCGACAAGCACATCGCCTTCGGCTACGGCCCCCACACATGCATCGGCAAGCGGGTGGCGCAGATCCAGCTGGAAGAGGCCTACCGCCAGATCCTGGCCCGCTTCCCCGACATCCACGCCACCGGCGAGATGACCATCGCCCCCAACAACTTCGTCCACGCCATCAGCAAGCTGGAGGTCGCCTTCACGCCGGGCGGGCGGGCCTAGGGTCATGCTGACCCGGGGCGACGACTACCCGATCCACCAGACGGCCGAGCCGGTGGCCTTTGCGGGGACGGACCGCAATTTCTACGACCGGTATTTCTTCAACGGCTATGAGGCGGCCAATAGTGGGGAGGGGTGCGACGGCGACAGCTTCTTCGCCGCCGCCTTCGGGGTCTATCCGCACCTCAACATCGCCGACGCCGCCTTCTGCTGGATGAAGGACGGCCGGCAGGTGAACCTGCACGCCAGCCGCTGGCTGGAGATGGAGCGGATGGACCTGACGGTGGGGCCGATCACCATCCAGGTGCTGGAGCCGCTGCACCGCCTGCGGATCAGCGTCGAGGCGCCGGACCAGGGCGTGCGGGCCGAGCTCACCTTCGAAGGTCGCTCGTTCCCGATCGAGGAACCGCGCTTCACGCGCCGGATCGGGCCCCGCACCCTGCTGGACTATACCCGCCTGACCCAGAACGGCCGCTATAGCGGCTGGATCGAGGTGGATGGCCAGCGACATGACCTGGACGGCTTCGTCGGTACTCGCGATCGCTCGTGGGGCGTGCGGCCGATCGGCGCCCGCGATCCGCAGGAGCTGGCCCCGGCCGTCCCACCGCAGTTCTTCTGGCTGTGGACGCCATGCGTCTTTCCCGACGGCGACCTGTTCTTCCACACCAATGACGACGAGCTCGGCCGCCCCTGGAACCGCCGGGCGGTCTGGGCGCCCCTGAGGTCGGGACGCGGCGAGGCGCTCGACTTCCACGCGGTGGGTTACGATGTCGACTGGCGATCCGGCTCGCGACATGCAGCGCGTGGCACGCTGAAACTCGAGGGCGGCGGCGAAGTCACGATCGAGCCGCTGGCCGAGTTCTTCATGCTGGGCCTGGGCTATGGCCATCCCGTCTGGGGCCACGGCCTGAACCACGGCAAGCTGAAGATCGAGCGCGAGGACTTCGTGCTGGCCGATCTGGACCGCGCCCTGCCCTATCACCTGCACGTCCAGGCCCTTTCGAAAGTGACCTACACCAGCGCCGATGGCGCCACCCGGGTCGGGCGCGGCGTGTTCGAACAGTTGGTGCTGGGACCGCACGCGCCATCGGGGTTCAAGAGCATCCTGGACATGGCTCCATGAGCCTGGCTGACCAGTTGGAAACCTACCTCACCGACCTGTGGGGCGCCCCGACCACGGTGACGAACCTGTCGCGCATCCCCGGCGGGGCCAGCCGCGAGACCTACCGGCTGGACGCCCAAATTGCTGGGGAGACGGGCGGCGCCACGCGCGGCCTGATCCTGCGCCGCGATCCGACCGGCAGCCTGATCGACACCGACCGGCGGCTGGAGTTCCTGGCCTACCGCACCGTCCACGGCCATGTGCCCGTTCCCGAGGCGATCGTCCTGGAAGAGGATGGCGGCGTGTTGGAGCGGCCGTTCTTCCTGATGGAGCGGATCGACGGCGGCATCGTCGCCTCGCCCTTCGCCGGAGATCCCTATGGCGCTCACGCCAAGGGGCTGGGCGAGCAGTTCTTCACCACCCTGGGCAAACTGGCCGCGCTGGATCACGAAAACGCGCCGATCCGCGAGGCGGCCGAACTGCCGGCGTCCGAGGATTGTTGGCGCATCGCGCTCGACCAGTGGTCCACCGTCATCGAGGCCGACGAGCAGCATCCGCAGCCAATCGTCCGCGCCGCCATCCGCCACCTGCGCCGCAATCCGCCGCCACCGGCCCAGCGGATTACCATCGTCCATGGCGATTACCGGACCGGCAACTTCATGCACGACGGGGCGGGTCAGATCCTGGCGATCCTCGACTGGGAGATGGCCCATCTAGGCGACCCGATCGAGGATCTGGGCTGGGCCTTCGACCCGCTTTGGAACCACTTCGACGAGACGCGGGTCTGCGGGCTGGTCTCGCAGGCCGAGGCGATCGCCCTGTGGGAAGCGGCAAGCGGGCTGACGGTCGATCCCGCCGCCCTGGCCTGGTGGTCGTTGTTCAACGCCGTCAAGGGCCAGGCGATCTGGACCTCGGCGGCCAAGGAGTATAGCGACGGCGGCTTCGTCGATCCGATCCTGGCCATTTCCGGCTGGTACACCGCCCGGCGCCATGACCTGATCCTGGCCGAGCGGCTGGCCGCGTTGGAGGGCTTCTGATGACCCCCGCCCTGCCCGACATCCTGCGCGGCAATTTCATGTGCCTGGCGATCCCCGCCCCGCCCGAGTCCCAGGGCGAGTTCATGACCGGCCGGGTCGGGGTGATCGCCTTGCTGTCGCTGCTGGCCGCCCAGGAGGTCGAGCGGGGAACCCAGGCCAGGGTCTGGGAAAATAACGCCATCGCGGCGGTGCTGGCCGAGGCCGGTGAGGTCTATGGCGTCCAATATGCCGAAGTCGCGGCGATCGGCCCCATCGACCCTTCGTTGGAAGCCCTCGACCGCGCCAACGCCGCGCTGCGCCGGGGCCTGATCGCCCTGCACGAGGCGGTGGAGAACGCCGGCGACCTGGCGCGGCATCGGACGATCGTGGCGCTGTACGGCGAGATGGCCGAGCGGCGGAGGCTGGACCTGCCGCCCTTGCCGGCCCGATAGAGCCACCGCCTTGCCATGCGGGGGAGAAGAAACTTCCGCTCATATCCCCCATGAGCCCTAGCCAAGCTGCCCGCCCTGCCCCATCTGGCTCGGGCGGTCCAGGTTCCAGGGCGGGACGGCCGCAGCCCAGGGGCCTCATGCCAATCATATCCGTTTCCGGTCTGACCAAGACCTACAAGTCGGGGCACCAGGCCCTGAAGACCATCGATCTCGAGATTCGCCAGGGCGAGATCTTCGCCCTGCTCGGACCCAACGGGGCCGGCAAGACCACACTGATCAGCATCATCTGCGGCATCGTCAATCCCAGCACCGGCACGGTGCTGGCCGACGGCCACGACGTGGTGAAGGACTATCGCGCGGCCCGCGCCAAGATCGGCCTGGTGCCGCAGGAGCTGAACACCGACGCCTTCGAGACCGTCTGGGCCACCACCCGGTTCAGCCGGGGCCTGTTCGGCAAGGCGCCCAACGACGCCCATATCGAGAAGGTGCTGCGCGACCTGTCTCTGTGGGACAAGAAGGACGCCAAGATCATGACGCTGTCGGGCGGAATGAAGCGGCGGGTGATGATCGCCAAGGCCCTGAGCCACGAGCCGACCATCCTGTTCCTCGACGAGCCCACCGCCGGGGTAGACGTCGAGCTGCGGCGCGACATGTGGGTGATGGTGAGAAAGCTGCGCGAGAGCGGCGTCACCATCATCCTGACCACTCATTATATCGAGGAGGCCGAGGAGATGGCCGACCGGATCGGGGTGATCAGCAAGGGCGAGATCATCCTGGTCGAGGACAAGAATGTGCTGATGCGCAAGCTGGGCAAGAAGCAGCTGACGCTTCAGTTGCAAAGCCCGCTGGAGGCCCTCCCCGCCAAGCTGTCGGACTACGCCCTGGAGCTGGCGGCCGACGGCCACGAGCTGATCTACACCTTCGACGCCCAGGCCGAGGAGACCGGCATCGCCGGCCTGCTGCGCCGCCTCTCCGAGGAGGGCGTCGACTTCAAGGACCTGCACACCAGCCAGAGCTCGCTGGAAGACATCTTCGTCAGCCTGGTGAGGGACGGCCAATGAACATTCACGCCGTCAAGTCCATCTACCGCTTCGAGATGGCCCGCTGGTTCCGCACCCTGGCCCAGAGCGTGATCTCGCCGGTGCTGTCGACCTCGCTGTATTTCGTGGTGTTCGGCTCGGCGATCGGCTCGCGGATGCAGGCCATCGACGGGGTCAGCTACGCGGCCTTCATCGTGCCAGGCCTGATCATGCTGTCGCTGCTGGGCGAAAGCATCTCCAACGCCTCGTTCGGCATCTACATGCCAAAATGGGCGGGCACGATCTATGAGCTGCTGTCGGCCCCGGTGTCGTGGATCGAGACCGTCACCGGCTATGTCGGGGCGGCGGCGACCAAGTCGGTGTGCCTCGGTTTGCTGATCCTGGCCACGGCGCGGATCTTCGTGCCCTACGAGATCCTTCACCCGTTCTGGATGCTGGGATTCCTGATCCTGACCGCCATCACCTTCAGCCTGTTCGGCTTTGTGATCGGGGTCTGGGCCGACGACTTCCAGAAGCTGCAGATCGTTCCGGCCCTGGTCGTCACCCCCCTGACCTTCCTGGGCGGCAGCTTCTATTCGATCAGCATGCTGCCCCCGATCTGGCAGAAGATCACCCTGTTCAACCCGGTGGTCTATCTGGTCAGCGGCTTCCGCTGGAGCTTCTACGGCGTGTCGGACATCGGCGTGGGCGTCAGCTTCGGCGCGACCCTGTGCTTCATGGGCGTCTGCCTGGCGGCGGTGTGGTGGGTGTTCAAGACGGGGTACCGGCTGAAGACGTAAGGGGCCGGAAACCGGCTGGGGACACGCATATGTGCGTGTCCCCAGCCGCGCCCGACTACTTCAAGGCGCCGTCTTGCAATGCATTGGTGGCAACGCAAATCCCTAGAAATTCCTTGGGGTGATGTAGCACCATCGAACGGTTCAGCCTGCGGTATGCAGCAATCTGCTCCATCGCTCGCGACCGGTTCACCGAAGTCTGTGAGTTTAGACTATAGGCGTTCGCCGACTTGGTGCCGTCGACGCCAGGCGTGGTGATAAACGACCCCATTTCAGGATCGATCTCGCGGACTCGCCGTCGCCCGCCGCATGCTCGGAATCCCCATCGCCTCGCTGCGAACAGGCCAGACCTGGGACCCGCAATACGTCAGCTGAACACAGTTGCTCATCCGCCGGCCTTCGGCCGCCACCTTCTCCCGCAAGCGGAGAAGGTACCCGCTTGGCTAGCTGGCCTTGCTCTTGGCCATGGCGTCCATGATGTTCATCGCTGCGGGGCCCATGATCACGATGAACAGCACGGGCAGGAAGAACAGGATCATCGGCACGGTCAGCTTGGCCGGCAAGGCCGAGGCCTTCTTCTCGGCCGCCGAAAGCCGCAGGTCGCGGTTTTCCTTGGCCATCACGCGCAGGGCGGTGCCCAGCGGGGTTCCGTAGCGCTCGGCCTGGATCATCGCCGTGACCACCGAGCGGATGCCCGGGTGATTGGTCCGCCGCGCCAGGCCCTCATAGGCCAGGCGCCGTTCGGGCAGATAGCTGAGCTCGGCGGTCAGCAGGCCCAGTTCCTCGGCCAGCTCTATCGAGGCGCCGCCGACCTCCGAGCCGACCTTGGCGATGGCCGCCTCGATGGACATCCCGCTTTCGACGCAGATCAGCATCAGGTCGAGCGCGTCCGGAAAGGCCCCCACGATCGATTCGCGGCGCTTCTGGGCGATGTTCTGGATGTAGAGGTTGGGGGCGTAGTAACCCGCCGTCAGGGCGGCGAAACAGGCGGCGATCTTCTGGACCGGCAGCAGGTCGAAATCGTTGATCACATAGAGATAGAAGGCCGTCACCACCGCGAAGGCGAACGGCATCACGAAGCGGAAGAAGTAGAAGGTCGAGACCGGCTTTGGGCCGCGAAAGCCGGCCTGGGCCAGCTTGTCGACAACCTTGGGGTCTTCCAGCAGCCGCGACAGCTGCAGGCGGTCGACGACGTTCTTGTACATGCCCTCGTCGGTGTGACGCAGGGTGGAGCCGCCGCCCTTCTGGGACAGGGCCTCGCGCGAACGGCGGCGCAGCTCCTCGCGGCGATTGGCCACCGACTTCAGTCGGCTCTCGAGGCCGTTGTTGCTGAGCATCGGCGCAGTCAGGGTGACGACGGTGGCGAACACCACGATCGCGATGAACGCGCTCAGGATATTCGAGGGGTTGGTCAGCATCTCGATCATGGTGGCCTCCCCTAGAACTTGAAATTGATCATCTTGCGCATCACCAAGATGCCGATGGCCATCACCACGCCCGCCACCAGCAGCATCAGATGCCCGCGCGGGTCAGTGAACATCGGGGCCATGTAGCTGGGCGCCGTAATCGAGATCAGGGCCACCACACCGGGCGGCAGGCAGCCGATGATCACGGCCGAGGCCACGGCTTCGGCCGACAGGGCCTTGATCTTTTCGCCCATCAGCTTTCGCGCCCGCAGCACGGTCGACAGATTGCCCAGGGCCTCGGCCAGGTTGCCGCCGGTCTTGGACTGGATCGCCAGCACGATGGTGAAGAACCGCAGCTCGTTGGTCGGCATGCGCTCGTGCATGCGCTCCAGCGCCTGATCCATGCTCATGCCCATGCCGACATTCTCGGTCAGGGCGCGGAACTCGCCGGCCAGGGGCTCGGTGCATTCCTTGCCGATGACCTTCAGGCAGTCATGGACGGGCAAGCCGGACTTGATGCCGCGCACGATGATGTCGATGGCGTCGGGAAAGGCCCCGGTGAACTTCTTGGTCCGCATCTTGCCCATCGTGCCGAGCACCCAGCGCGGCAGGCCAAAGCCGGCGGCGAAGGCGGCGCCCAGGGCGATCAGGGGCATCTGGCGAAGCAGGATCAAGGTCAGGCCGGCGAACAGGCCAACCACGCCGCTGATGATGTAGAAATTGCGCGGATTGTCGCCCAGACCCGCAGCGCGCAGACGGGCCGCTATGCTCAGCGACGCCTTCTTCTTTTGCTGGTCCTGTTCCTTCAGCGTCTTGAGGATCGCCCTGCGGCGCGCCTCGGGCGTGTTGGCCATGACCTTGGCGCGGGCTGCGGCCGTCTGCCGCTCGCCACCGGCGATGATCTGGGCGCGCTTGACGGCCTTGGCCGAGCTGTTGTCGCCGCCGGCGAACACGAAGCCAAGACCCGCGATGGTGATGAAGCCCAGAACGCCGGCCAGGATGAACAGCATCGGCCCTACTCCGCCGCGTCGAGGGCTTCGGCCAGCTCGCGCTCCAGGCCGTAATAGCGGGCGCGGTCCCAGAAGCGGGGCCTGCCGATACCTGTGGAGCGGTGCTTGCCGATGACGTTGCCGTCGGCGTCCTCGCCGCTGATCTCGTAGACGAACAGGTCCTGGGTGACGATCACGTCGCCTTCAAGACCAACCACCTCGGTGATGTGGGTGATGCGGCGCGAGCCGTCGCGCAGGCGGGCGGCCTGGACGATGACGTCGATCGAGCCGACGATCATCTCCTTGATGGTCTTCGACGGCAGGCCGTAGCCGCCCATGGTGATCATGCTCTCGATCCGGCTGATCGCCTCGCGCGGGCTGTTGGCGTGCAGCGTGCCCATCGAGCCGTCATGGCCGGTGTTCATGGCCTGCAGCAGGTCGAACGCTTCCGGTCCGCGGACTTCGCCGACGATGATCCGCTCGGGACGCATCCGCAGACAGTTCTTGACCAGGTCGCGCATGGTCACCGCGCCCGAGCCTTCCAGGTTGGGCGGCCGGGTTTCCAGCCGCACCACGTGCGGCTGCTGCAACTGCAGCTCGGCGGCGTCCTCGCAGGACACCACCCGCTCGGTCGGGTCGATGAAGGCGGTCAGGGTGTTGAGCAGGGTCGTCTTGCCCGAGCCCGTACCGCCCGAGATGACGATGTTGCAGCGACA
>JACMOF010000082.1 GCA_014378155.1 Caulobacter sp.
CCATGGCCAGGGCGCGCTCGGCAGCCTGGGCGATGCGGGCGTCAAGGTCGGCCAGCTCGACGGTGGTGAACCGCACCTGGTTGGCCAGGGTCTGACGGTGGATGAAGGTAGCGTTCAATGGCGGTTGGAACAGCGGGTCGGCCTTGCCGGCCGTGGCCTCCACGAAATAGCCCAGCACGCCGTTGTGACGGATCTTCAGCGGCACGCCGCTGTCCTGACAGAGGCGGGTCTCCAGGGCGGCGACCACACGGCGGCTGTCGTCGCGCAGGCCTCGCGCCTGGTCGAGTTCGGGGCGGACGCCGGACGCCACATAGCCCCCGTCGCGGGCCAGGGCGGGCAGGTCGGCGCCCAGGCCAATCTCCAGCTGATCGAGCAGGCGCGACAGGCCGTCGTGCAGCGCTGGGGTCAGGGCCTTCAGCGCCAGCTCCAGCTCGGCCGGCGGGGGCGACAGCGGATCGCCCGAGCCGCCGACCATGCCGGCCAGCTTCTCACCGGTCTTGAGGCCGTCCTTGAGGCAACCCAGGTCGCGCGGGCCGCCCCGGCCCAGCGCCAGCCGCGACAGGGCGCGGGCCATGTCGCCGGCGCCTTTCAGCACCTCGCGCAGACGCTCGCGCAGGGGTCGGTGGTCGATGAACCATTCGACGGCGTCCAGGCGGGCGTCGATGGCGCGGGGGTCAAGCAGCGGCCTGGCCAGGCGGGCGGTCAGCAGGCGGGCGCCAGCGGCGGTGACGGTACGGTCGATGACCGCCAGCAGCGAGCCATTGCGGTCGCCGCCCTGGGTGCGGTCGATCTCCAGGCTGGCGCGGGTGGCCGGATCGATCGACATCACGTCGGCCTCGGCGGCGCGGCGCGGCGCGCGCAGGGCGGGCAGCTTGCCAGCCTGGGTCATTTCCAGATGGGCCGCGATCAAGCCCAGGGCGCCGATCTCGGCCGACGAGAGTCCGCCGAACCCGTCGAGGGTGTCGACGCCATACAGCCGCTTGACCCGCGTCTCCGAGGCCTGGGGCTCCGACAGGGCTGACGGCATCGGTTGAACCAGGCCGCCGCAAATCTTCAGGGTCTGGGCCAGGTCGTCGTCGGCCAGCAGGCGGTCGGCGACAAGGGTCTCGGACGGGGCCAGGGCGGCGAGGATTGCCCCCACGGCGTCGCGGGCCACCAGGAAACACTCGACCTCGCCGGTCGACAGCTCCACGGCCGCTACGGCCGCCTGACCGGCCCGGATGGCCACGGCGGCCAGGCGGTTGGCGCCGCGCGCGTCCAGCAGGCCGTCCTCGGTCAGGGTGCCGGGCGTCACCACCCGGACGATGTCGCGGCGAACCACCGACTTGGAGCCACGCTTCCTGGCCTCGGCCGGGTCCTCCATCTGCTCGCAGACGGCGACCTTGAAGCCTAGGCGGATCAGCTTGGACAGATAGGCCTCGGCCGCGTGCTGCGGCACCCCGGCCATCGGGATCGGCTGGCCATTGTGCGTGCCACGAAAGGTCTGAGAGATGCCGAGGGCCGCGGCGGCGGCGTAGGCGTCGTCGAAGAACATCTCGTAGAAATCGCCCATCCGGAA
>JACMOF010000083.1 GCA_014378155.1 Caulobacter sp.
CGGCCGAGGCGGCCTCCACCAGGGCGGCGGTCTCGGGGCGGGCGCAGAAGGCGTGGATGGTGATGCGCGGCACGGCCGCCTCGCCCATGTCGGCCTCGGCCACGGCGACGACCTCGTGGGCCAGATCGCGGGCGGTAAGGGACGGCGCGGGCGTGGGCATGGCCGGGGGGGCGATCGGCGGTGGGCTGGACTCCGCGATCGGCTCGGCGAGGGCGACGGGCGACGCCGCCGGGGCGGCGGGCGTGTTGGGCGCGGCGGGCGGCGGCAGGTCGAGGAACGGCGAGGCCGCGGGCTCGCTCGCGCTCGCGCTTGTGCCAGGACGGGCTGGCGGGAAGTCGGCGAACGGGTCGTCGCTGGTCGAACGCGGGGCCGGCGCGACGCGCCAGGGGTCGGCGCCCGGCGCGGCGAACTCGTCGTCGGCCTCGAAGCCCAGGTCGAAAGGATCGTCGCGCGAGGTCATCAGTTGACCGCTTTCGAAACGACGCCGGTGGCCTGGTCGTCCTTGGCCGACGAGGTGACCTCGCCCTTGCGATACTTGCCGAACACGTCGTCCCGGCGCTGGGCGCTGGCCGGCGTGCTGTCGCGCGGCCGCAGCAGGTCCTCGGGATTGGCCAACTGGGCCGCCATGTTGGCGGTCACGGCGCAGCCGAAGTTCTCGTAGGGCTTGTTGTCCTTGGTGGCGGTGATGTTCTCCCAGCCGCCGCATTGCGGAACCGAGGCGTGATAGCGCAGGAACCCGACCTTCAGCGGCGCGCCTGGCGTCGCGCCGGCGTCGTAGCCGACGATACGCACCGCAGTCGCGGGGGCGCCCATCGCTACCAGCCGCTGGCGAGCGGCGAAGGCCATGTTACCGGCGACGCCCGAGTCTGGACCGCCCACCGGGGCGCTGACCACGATTTCGCGGCCCTCGGCCTCGCGCCAGCGGGCCAACAGTCCATCGACGGCCAGGGCCTGGTTGGGCGACAGGCCGTCGGCGTGAGGGACCAACAGCACCTCGTCGGGCCGGGAATCGACCTGCACGCGGCTGGCCCACTGCTCGGTGTCGGTGCGCGGGGCCTGCGCCAGGTCAGGCTTGTCGCCCGGCGCGGCGCAGGCGCTTAGCAGCGCCAGGACCAGGCCAGTCGCGGCGAGCTTGCCGAGCGTCGGAGGCGTTAGCCGATGAAGATGGGGTCGCGTCATGTCCGCGTTCTCACTCGATCACATAGCCGACGGGGCCCTGATAGGCGCGCCCCGCATTGGCGCCGGCCGGCGCCTTGACCACCTTGTTGAGCCGGCCCAGCAGGACCGTGCTCATGTCACTCGCCGTCTGCAGGCCGTCGGCCGGGGTCTGCAGGTTCTGGGGCTTGGTTGGATCGACGATGTAGGGGGTGACGATGATCACCAGTTCGGTCTCACCGTTCAGATAGTCGCGCGAGCGGAACAACGAGCCGAGGATCGGCAGGTTGGTCATGCCCGGCAGGGCGTCGATGTTCTGCTTGGTCTGCTGTTGCAGCAGGCCGGCGATCATCAGCGAACCGCCCGAGGGCAGTTCGACCGTGGTCTCGGCCCGGCGCACGGTCAGGCCCGGCACCACAAGCGCCGCGTTGCCGTTGGTCGAGGTCAGGGTGTAGGCGCCCAGGCTGCTGAGCTCCGAGACCTCGGTGGACAGCTTCAGCGAGATGCGGCCGCCCGACAGCACGATCGGGGTATAGCCCAGGCCCACGCCATAGGGTTTGAACTCGATGGTCACCTTGCCGGTGGTGTCCTGCCCGGTTGGCACGGGAAACTCGCCGCCGACTAGGAACTTGCCGGCCTCGCCCGACACGACGGTCAGGTTGGGCTCGGCCATGGTGCGCACCAGGCCCACGCGCTCGAACGCCTGGATCATGGCCGCGGCCTTGTTCAGGCCGGTGTCGCCGACCAAGTTTTTGATCGACGACAGTGGGTCGTTTTTGTCCACAAAGTCGTAGGGCTTGTAGGAATATTCATTGTGATACAGGCCCGTCGCCGCGTCGAAGACCGGCGTGGTCACCAGGGTGTCGCGGCTGATCACCGGCGTCTTGGTGGTGTCGGCGCTGTAGCCGCCGGTCAGACCGCCCATCAGGCCGCCATTAACGCCGTAGGTCGGCGAAAAGCCCATGCTGTACTGGGTCTGGCCCAACTGGCCGAGCAGCGCATTGGCGTTGAAACCCAGCTGCTTGATGATGTTGCGCTGCACCTCGACGATGCGGACCTTGAGCATCACCTGGTCCTTGCCGGCGATGGTCAGCATGTTCAGCACGTTTTCGGGCTTGGCCACGAACTGGGTCGCGATCTGC
>JACMOF010000084.1 GCA_014378155.1 Caulobacter sp.
CACGAAGGCGAAGTCGCGGGTCAGGGGCATCAGGGGCGAGGGGCTGAAGGCCGGCCGCGCCTTGAGGGCCTTCTTCTTCGGCTCGGGAACCGCCTCCAGGGTGATCTCGAAGCCATAGACAGGGGCGGCCACGTCCAGGGCCTTGAGCACAGCCGGATGCAGTTCGCCGAAGTCGGCCAGCACAGCCTTGGGGCCCAGCTGCAGCCGCGCCGAACGGCCCGGATGCCACCAGGACGAGGCCGCGCCCTGGGCGGTCTGCAGCGAGGTCACCGGCGCGCCGATCTCCTCCAGCAGCGCCATCAGGTCGGCCTTGACCGAGAACAGGTCCTCGGCCGGCGCCTTGGCCCAGCCGCGCGGGGCGCGGGGGACGAGGAGGGCGGCGATGGTGGTCTTCTGATCCTGCGGGCGATCGCCCATGAACACCGGGCCGATCTCGAACAGGGCAAGGTCGGGGAAGCCCTGGCGGGCGTTGCGGCCGGCCGCCTCGATCAGGTTGGGCAGCAAGGAGGGGCGCATGCAGTCCAGGTCGGCGGCGATCGGATTGGCCAGCACCAGCTCGGCCGCGCCGCCGCCGAACAGCGCCGCCGTCTTGCGGCGGGTGAAGCTGAAGGTCAGGGCCTCGGCATAGCCGGCGGCGGCCAGGGCGCGGCGGGCCACGCGGACGCGGGCCTGCTGGGCGGTCAGCACGCCGCCGACGGCGCGGGGAACCTCGGGCAGGGGCGTGGAGGGCAGTTCGCCATAGCCGGCGATGCGGGCCACTTCTTCCACCAGGTCGGCCTTGCCGTCGACGTCGCGGCGGAAGGTCGGCGGGGTGACGCAGACCAGGCTCTCGGCGTTCATGGCGAATGCGGTGGTCGAGACGTCGCTGGGGGGGGCGATGGCGAAGCCCAGGTCAGTCAGGATCTTCAGGCTGCGCTCGGGCGTGATGGCCAGACCGGAAAGCTGCTCGACATAGGCCGGGTCGAAGAGAATCGGGCCTGGCGCTTCGGGCGCTTGACCGGCCACCACGACCTCCGAGGCCTCGCCGCCGCACAGCTCGAGGATCATCCGGGTCGCCAGCTCCAGGCCAGGCACGACCGAGCCGGTGTCGACCGTGCGGGCGAAGCGGTACTGGGCGTCGCTGTTGATGCCGGTGGCGCGGCCGGTCTGCGCGATACGGATCGGCTCGAACCAGGCGCTTTCCACGAAGACCTCGGTGGTGGCGTCCGAACAGCCGGTGCTCATCCCGCCCATGACGCCGCCCAAACCGATCGGGCGATTGCCGGCGGCGTCGGCGATGACGCTCATCTCGGGCGTGATGTCATAGGTCTTGCCGTCCAGGGCGATCAACTGCTCGTCCTGGTGCTCGGCCGGCGAGGGCTGGTCGCCGGGGGTGACCTGCGCCTTGCCGCGTCCCAGGCGCGCCTCGATGACGTTGCCGACCAGCAGCTTGGCGTCATAGACGTGCAGCGGCCGGGCGCGGTCATAGGTGATCAGGTTGGTGATATCGACCAGGGTGTTGATCGGGCGCAGGCCGATGGCCTTCAGCCGGTCGGCCAGCCACCCAGGACTTGGACCGTTGCGGATCCCCCTGATCAGCCGGCCGCTGAAAACCGGGCAGGCGTCGCCATCGACCTTGATGGTGATCGGGCAGGGGAAGGTCCCCGGCACGGGGGCGATCGACTGGTCCTTCAATGTCCCGACACCGGCGGCGGCCAGGTCGCGGGCGATGCCGGCCACGCCCAGCCAGTCGGGGCGGTTGGGGGTGACCTCGAAGTCGATGACGGCTTCCAGGCCGAGCGCCTGGCTCGCGGGCGTGCCGACGGCGAGATCATCGGACAGTTCCAGTATGCCCTCGGCGCCGTCGTCGGCCTCCAGCTCGGAGCCCGAGCACAGCATGCCGTTCGAGACGACGCCGCGCACCGGCTTCTCGACCAGGGTGACGCCCAGGCCCGGCACATAGGCGCCGATCGGGGCATAGATGGTGGTCAGGCCAGCCCGGGCGTTGGGCGCGCCGCAGACGATCTCCTTGCGGCCGTCAACGGTGTCGACCTGGCAGACGCGCAGGCGGTCGGCGTTGGGGTGCTGGACCGCTTCCACGATCTTGGCGACCGTGAAGGCCGCCAGCTTGGTCGCCGGATCGGTGACGTGCTCGACCTCGAGGCCGGCCATGGTCATGGCGGCGACGACGGTGGTGGCGGACGCCTCGGTGTCGAGGTGATCCTTGAGCCAGGAGAGGGTGAATTTCATGGGTCTACCGGTTCTTCAGGTACGTGCGGGTCGCGCTCAGGATCTCGTCGGCGCAGACAGGCAGGGTGGCTTCGGTGCAGGTCGCCTCGCCGACGAGCGGCGCGGCGCCAGCGCGGGAAATCGAATAGGGCGCGGTGGCATGGAGCGTGCCGCCATCTTGGCGCCAGGCGAGGTGGTTGGTGATCTCCACCTTCACAAGGCCTTCGCCGGACTGCGCCAGGCTAAAGTCCTTCGCGGCGCCAAACGCCTTTTCCAGGGCGTCGAAGTTGCGATTGGTCAGGCCGTCGTCGCCGACCTTCCACAACGCGACCGGCGTCGCGGCAAGGGCGGGCGAGGCGGCGAGGACCGTCAGAGCCAGGCTGGCGACGCCGAGCGCGCGCATCAGCTAAGCCCACTAGCCGCGTTCGGCGCGGCGAAGGCGCTGAAGCCGTAGTGGGCCAGCCAGCGGCCGTCGGACGACCACATGTCGCGCAGGTCGGGCATGCCGTATTTCAGCATGGCCAGCCGGTCGACGCCCATGCCGAAGGCGAAGCCC
>JACMOF010000085.1 GCA_014378155.1 Caulobacter sp.
TGTCGGCGGTTCGGCCCTTGCGAACGGCGGCGGCGGCGGTCTCCAGGCCCTGGGCCCTAGCGCCGGCGTCCTTTAGGATCTTGGCCGCGTCGCCGCCTTCCTTGGCGATGGCGATCAGCAGGCGTTCGGTGGTGACGAAGGCGTCGCCGGCCTTCTTGGCGCCTGTCTCGGCCGCGTCAAACACCCGTGCGGTGTCCGGCTTCATGAACAGCTGGCCGCCCGCGCCGTCGACGCGCGGCGTCTTGGCCAGCAGGGCGTCGGTCGCGGCGTCGGCGGCGTCGGGCCGCCCGCCGGCGCTCTGGATCAAGGCGCGGCTGAGGCCGTCCTTCTCCTCAAGCAGCACCTTGAGCAGGTGTTCAGGGCCGAGCTGCTGATGGCCCCGGGCTAGCGCCAGGCTTTGAGCGGATTGCACGGCGGTCTTGGCGCGGTCGGAATAGAGGTCGATTTTCATGATATCCCCAATGTCGGCGGATCCGGCCGCGTCGCCTTGATCAAGCGCAACGCGGCCTCAGGGGATGTAGTGTGGCCGATGGGCCACACAAGCGTCACCAGCCGCGGCCGGCGATATATGTTTGCAGCGCCACGATCCGCGAGGCGTCCGACGGGTGGGTCGAGGCGAACTGCGGGCTGTTCGAACCGCCCTGGGCCTGCATGTGTGTCCACAGCACCACCGCCTCGCGCGGCCGGTAACCGGCCCGCTGCATGAAATCGACCCCCAACCGGTCGGCCTCCAACTCCTGCTTGCGCGAGAACGGCAGCAGGAAGCCGTACTTCGCGCCCGTCGCGCCATAGCTGTTGATCGCGCGCGCCGCGTCTGACGAGCCGGCCGCCACCCCCAGAACGCCCAGCACCAGGCTCGAGGCCACGGTCTGCGACTGTCGCTCGGCGGCGTGGTGGGCGACGACGTGACCGGCCTCATGACCGATCACGGCGGCCAGTTGGTCGTCATTGTCGACCAACTTGACCAGGCCCGTGGTGACTCCAACATGACCGCCGGGCAGCACGAAGGCGTTGGGGGCTGTATCCTCGAAGACCGCATAGTCCCACGGCCGGCCGCCCAGCCCCGCTGCGTCGACCACGCGCTGGCCCACGGCCCGCACCCGGGCGGCCGCCGCCTTGTCCGGGCTGACCTTGCTGGTCGCCAGGGCCTGGCCCCAGGCCTGCTCGCCGGCCTTGGCCAAGCTGGCGTCGTCGATGATGGTCATCTGCTGGCGACCCAACTCGGGATTATAGGCGCAAGCCGACAGGGTCAGGGCGGCGAGGGGGAGGAGCAGAACCGGGCGCATGGGGTCTCCGACGGTCTTTCCGAAAGGGTCCAAATCCCTAGCGACAAAGCTTCCGCCATTTCAACCCCTCACGTCGCATCGGCGGGGCGGCCGCAGGCGCTCGGCCCGGCACGGCATCATCCCCCGCCTGCGGCGGAGGATCAGACGCCGATGGCGGTCACAGCACGGCGGTCAAGCGTCGTCCGACCCAGGCGCGGCGCCTTCGAAGCTGCGTGGGGCGCGGCGACGCTTGGGCTTGGCCGGGGCGGCCTCGGCGTCGGCGGCCAGCACCGATGAGGTCGAGACCGGGCCGGCGTCCGCGGCGGGCTCGGCGCGCGGCGTCTTGCGGCCCAGGAAGGCCGGGGCGTGGCTGACATCGCCGTCCTGGCTGCGCAGCAGCGGCGAGGAGGGAGCCTCGCTGGTCAGCGGCGTGGCCTGGGGCTCGATCACCGCCATCGGATCACGGTCGCGGGGCGCGCGCTCGCGGCGCGGACGCTCGCGGCGGGCTTCGGTCGGCGCGGCCTCGACGGCTTCGGCGACGACGGCGGGACGGTCTTCACGGACGCGGTCCTCGCGAGGGCGCTCGTCACGGAAACGATCTTCGCGCGGCGCGCGCTCCTCACGCGGCCGGTCGTCACGGGGACGCTCTTCACGTGGCGGACGATCATCACGAGGCCGATCTTCCCGGGGCCGGTCGTCACGAGGACGGTCATCACGCGGGCGGTCATCACGCGGGCGGTTGTCGTCGCGCGGACGCTCGTCGCGTTCGCGCCAACGGTCGCGGCGGCCTTGACCCTGGCCTTGGCCACCTTGGCCCTGACCGTCAAAGCGGTCACGGTTTTGGTTGTTGTTATTGCTATTGTTGTCCCGCGGCCGGTCGTCGCGCGGCCGGTTCTCGAAGCGGTCGCGGCGGCCCTCGTTGGTCTGGCCGTCGTTGCCGTTCTCGCCCTCGCCCTGGGTCTCGGTCTGGACGACTTCGGGGATCTCGGGCTGTTCTTCCGGCTCGGCCTCGAAGTCGATCTCGTAGGCCGAATAGGCGTCCTTGCCGATGATGTCGCTGACGGGGCGATTCGGCTGAATGGCCCGCAACACGCGGAAATAGTGCTCGGCGTGCTGCAGATAGTTCTCGGCCAGAACCCGGTCGCCGGACGACGTCGCGTCGCGGGCCAGTTGCTGGTACTTTTCATAAACGCCTTGGGCGGCGCCGCGCACCTTCACGCCTTCGGGGCCGTTCGAATCGAAGGCCCGGTTGGCGTTGTGCTGCTGAGGCTTGCCGCCACTCACCATGCCGCCGCGATTATTGCGGCCGCGCTGGCGCTTCATGCCCTTGAAATCTCTCATGTTCTCTTCTGAACCTGTCCGGCGGCGATCACTGTCACGTCCGGCTGTTTGGTCTCTTCGAGCGGGGTGGAACCCTGCGGTTCGGCCTTCGATTGTCTAGAGACGCTGGTTTCCGTAGAGCCTCCGCCCGGTTCGGGCGCGGCGATCAGCCTGTTGGGCCGTTCGCGCCTGCCGGGGGAGCCTTGCGATCATCGAAGACGATCGCTTTTCCCGTCACCCGGCGTTTTGGAAGGAGACCTTATCCGTCTAGCGCCTCACGCCGGGCTTTCCAAGGGATTTTTCGACCCTCTAGCCTGCCCGCCTATTTCGTGCCGGTGACAACGCGGTCGTGGACCGAAAGGTCCTTGATCGTCCGTACGTTCTGGCCGCCGGCTTCCTTGAACAGCGTCTCAACCGCTTCGGACTGGTCGTAGCCGATCTCGACGGCGAACATCGCGCCGGGCTTGAGCACCCGCAGGATCTCGCCGGCCAGGAAGCGGTAGGCGTCCAGGCCGTCGGGACCGCCATCCAAG
Source organism: Caulobacter sp. (assembly GCA_014378155.1). Taxonomy (GTDB): domain Bacteria; phylum Pseudomonadota; class Alphaproteobacteria; order Caulobacterales; family Caulobacteraceae; genus Caulobacter. Next base: position 3,119 of record JACMOF010000085.1, read on the forward strand.
GCCAGGCGCGGCTCGTGGTCGCGCACCTCCGGCTCGAGGCTCTCGATCACGTGGGTGGCGATATAGGGCGGGTTGGAGACCACCAGGTCGAAGCTGTCGTCGCCCAGTCCGTTGGTCCAGTCGCCGCGCATCAGGGCCACGCGGCCGGCCAGGTCCAGATTGGCGGCGTTCTCGCGCGCCACGGCGAGGGCCTCCTCGGAGACGTCGATTCCCAGCCCCTTGCCGGCCGGCCGCTCGGCCAACACCGCCAGCAGGATCGTGCCCGAGCCAACGCCGAGGTCGAGCATGTTGAAGCTGATCTGCTCCGGAAACGCCTTCAGCACCTCGTCGACGATGACCTCGGTCTCGGGCCGCGGCGTCAGGACGTTCTTGTTGACCTGCAGCAGGATCTTCCAGAACCCCTTGCGGCCGATGATGTGGCTGACCGGCTCGCGCCGAGCGCGACGGTTCAGGAAGTCGTCGAGCGTCGCCTCCTGGTCTGGTGTCAGTTCGCGGTAGGGATCGGTGATGATGTCGGTGCGCGTGACGTCGGCGGCCACTTCCAGCAGCAGGCGGGCGTCGATCGCCGGCTGATCGATCTGAACAGTCTTCAGACGTTCCTTGGCGGCGGTCCAGGCTTTGACGAGGGTCAGGGTCATGGGCGGCTCCTTAGCGCGTCGGCGGCGCCGGGGCGAGTTTGAGTTTGGTACCAGATTTTGGTAATATGTGGCTCGGAGGATCCGATGAGCAAGAATACCTCGATCGTTCTTAGTGACCACTTCCAGACCTTCATCGAAGGCCAGATCGGAGAAGGACGCTACGGCTCGGCCAGCGAGGTCGTGCGGGCGGGCCTGCGTCTGTTGGAGAACCAGGAAGCGCGTATGACGGCGCTAAGAGCCGAACTAGCCAAAGGCGTGGCGAGCGGGTTCATCGATGACTTCGACTTCGACGGCTTTATCGCGGAGAAGCTGCAAGGCGAAAGCGAAGCTTAGCGGAGTGAAGGCCTATCGGCTTTCGCACGACGCCCGGCGTGATCTCGACGATATCTGGGACTACTCACGCGACCATCGGGGTGCGCGGCGGGCCGCAAGCTACCTTCATGACCTGCGCGCCACCATCGGCTTGATCGCCGAGCGCCCTGGCGTCGGAACCGTGCTTGAGGCGCCTGACCACGCCTTTCGCAAGCGACCCGTCGGATCGCACTTCATCTTCTATCGTCTTGAAGCCGGTGTGATGGAGATCGTCCGAATTCTGCATCAGAACATGGACGCCACGCGCCGATTGCCAGGGCTAGACTAGCCCCACCCCATCCCCCTCGCGCACCGTCCCGCCCTCTTCCACCTTCATATAGATTCCGCAGAACATGTGGCCGTAA
>JACMOF010000086.1 GCA_014378155.1 Caulobacter sp.
CAAGGCGGCCGCAGCGGCGGCCTGCTGGGCGGGGGTGGCCACATAGACCGGCAGGGAGATGCGGAAGGCCGCGCCCTCGCCCGGCCGGCTGTGCACATGAATCCAGCCGTCGGACTGCTTGACGATGCCATAGACCGTAGCCAGGCCCAGACCCGTGCCCTCGCCCACCGGCTTGGTGGTGAAGAACGGGTCGAAGATCTTGCCCATCACCTCGGGCGGAATGCCGGGGCCGTCGTCGCTGACCTCGATGAAGGCCTGGTCGCCTTCGGCCCCGGGGAAGCCCAGGGACTGTGCCTCGTCCTGGGTGAGGCGGGCGGTGCGGATGCGCACCACGCCGCCGCCCTTGGCCGCCCGCACCGCGTCGCGGGCGTTGACGGCCAGGTTCATCACGGCGGTCTCGAGCTGGCTCTTGTCGGCCCGCACCTGCGGCAGGTCGCGGCCATAGTCGGTGATCAGCTTGACGTCTTCGCGCAGCAGACGGCGCAGCAAGACCTCGAACTCGGAGATCAGCTCGCCCAGCTCCAGCACCTCGCGCTGCACGGTCTGCTTGCGGCTGAAGGCCAGCAGCTTGCGCACCAGGTCGGCGGCGCGGACGCCGGTCTGGCGGATCTCGTTGAGGCCTTCATACGAGGGATCGCCGACCGGATGGCGGTGCAGCAGCTCGTCGAGGCGCAGCTGGATGGCGGTCAGCAGGTTGTTGAAGTCATGGGCCACGCCGCCGGCCAGCTGGCCGATGGCCTGCATCTTCTGGGCCTGGGCCAGCTGCAGTTCCATCTGCTTCTGTTCGGACACGTCGATCAGATAGGCCACAAGCCGACCTTCGGCGCGGTAGAGATAGAGGTGGGCGATGCGGGTCGGGTCGCGGGCCAGGCGCACCTCGAAGGGTCCGGCCTTGCCCTCGGCCAGGCGAGTGTCTGCCTCGGCGCGCGACGGCGGGTCGATCAGGGCGCCGAACACCGTGCCGGTGGGCACAGGGCCCGCCATGGCGGTGAGGGCCGGATTGGCTTCCAGGATGCGGGCGTTGAAGGGGTCCAGCCCCTCAAGTAGGGCCGCGCCGAACGGCGAGGCACCGGAAAAGGCGTCCAGGGTGCGCGGGGCCGGGGCGGTCACGGCCAGGGTCGGGGCCGGAGCGGCGGCCAGGGCGACGACAGGGGCTTCGATGAGGATGGGCAGGCGAACCAGCAGGCGGCCGCCGCGCAGGCGCGAGACCTGGGCCGGACGCTCGCGGCCGTCGACGACCAGGGTCCCCTCGGCGCGCTCACCGCCCTGGGCCTTGACCAGGGCGGTGAACAGCCCGGCCCCCGCAGCGCCCTTGGGCAGGCGACGCGCGTCGCCGATCAGGTCGGTCCAGGCGGGGTTGGCGGCCAGCACACGGCCGTCGGCGGCGGTCAGGGCGGCGGGTTCGGGCAGGGCGTCGATGAAGGTCTCGGCGCCTTCCAGGCTCTCGTCCTGGAGATTGGTCGAGGCGCGGATGGCCACCAGGCCCAGGATCGCCACGCCGGCGATCCCGCCCAAGAGCAGCAGCCCCGCCAGGGTGGCCGGACCCGCCTTGAGGGCCGGCGCGGCGGCGAACACGGCGGCCAGCACGAGGAAGATCGCCGCTCCCCAGATCAGGAAGTCGGGGCGACGCTTGCCGGGCCCTGCGATGTCTTTGGTGGACGCCTCGGTCATGGGTGACCGAAATCCTTCTTCAGCCTTTACGGGACCTTGCCCGCCGATTCGTTGGATAGGATACCCTTAACGCACCCTTGGAGCGCGATCCGTCATCGATTCGTGATTCCGTGACGGAAATGAGTCGGGGCGACGCCTTACTCCGCCCAGCTGCGCGCCTTGGCTTGCTTGTTGTTCAGCACGAAGCCGATGACCTTGGCGACGGCCTCGAAATGCTCGGCCGGGATCTGGTCGTCGACCTCCATGGTGGCGTAGAGGGCGCGGGCCAGGGGCGGGTCTTCCAGGATGTAGACGCCGGCGTCCTGCGCCACCGCGCGGATCCGCAGGGCCAGGTCGTCGACGCCCTTGGCCACGCAAACCGGAGCGGGGTTCTCGCCCTGCTCGTATTTCAGCGCCACGGCGTAGTGGGTGGGGTTCATGACCACCACGGTCGCCTTGGGCACCGCCTGCATCATCCGCTGGCGCGAGCGCTGCATGCGCAGCTGCTTCTGCTTGCCCTTGATGTGCGGGTCGCCCTCGGACTGCTTCATCTCGTCCTTGACCTCCTGCAGGCTCATCCGCATCCGCTTGGTGAAGCGGATGCGCTGCCAGAACCAGTCGAAGCCGGCGGTGGCCCCCAGGAAGATCAGCACCATCCAGAACAGCTTGACGCACAGCTTCAGCGACATCGGGATGATCGCCGCCACGTCCATGCCCACCAGGTTAGGAATCTCGGCGGCGTTCGGCTTGACCACGTACCAGGCGATCAGCCCGGTCACGATGAATTTCAGGGCCGACTTGGCGAACTGCATGAACCCGTCGGGGCCGAAGATCCGGCCCAGGCCCTTGATGATGTTCAGTTTCTGCAGATCGGGCTTGATCTTGTCGGGCGACAGCATGAAGCCCGACTGCGCCACATTGGCCGCCGCGCCCAGCAGGCCCGACACCACCATCACCAGGATTACGGCGGGCAAGGCGGCCATCACCGTGGTCCTGGCGATGGCCCGGATGCTGCCCTCGACGTCCATGGTGCCGGCGTGGGCGAAGAACGGGGTCAGGGTGTTGACCATGTCGCGGGTCAACCAGCCACCGGCGATGACGACCACCCCAAAAGCGCCCGACAGCGAGGCCAGCTGCGAGATGTCGGCGGATTTGGGAACGTCGCCCTTGGCGCGCGCGTCCGACAGCTTCTTGGCTGTTGGCTCTTCGGTCTTTGACGCGTCGTCGGGTTCGTCGGCCATGGCGCGTCCCTAGTTGAACACCGCCAGGAGCTCGCGATAGCGATCACTCCAGACCATGGCGATGCCGCCGAGCGACAGGCCCAGCAGGGAGAGGCCCAGGATGACGCTGAGCGGCGAGGTGACGAAGAAGATCTGGAACGACGGCATCACCCGGCCCACCAGGCCGGTCGCCAGGTTGAAGACGATCGAGAACACCAGCACCGGGGCGGCCAGCTGGACGCCCAGTTTGAAACTGTCGGCCACGGTGCGCACGGCCAGGGTGGCGGCGTCATTGACCAGCACGGCCCGGGCGAACGGGAAGATGTCGTACGACTTGACCATCGCCCCGATGAACAGGTGATGCAGGTCGGTGACCATGATCAGCACCAGGCCCAGCATCGACAGGAAGGTGGCCACCGCCGTGCTGCTGGGGGCGCCGGCCGGGTTGGCGGTCTGGGCGAAGGACAGCGTGGTCTGGATCGAGATGATCTCGCCGGCCGTGGTCAGCGAGCTGACGAACAGCTTGAGCACCATGCCGATCATCAGGCCGATCAGCACCTCGTGGATCACCGCTCCGGCCACGTCGCCGACGCTGCTGGGCACGGTGGTGATGGAGCTCGAGACCAGCGGCGACAGGATGATGGCCATCAGAACGGCGAACGACAGGCGGATGCGCGGCGGCACCACGGTCTCGCCGACGCCGGGCATCAGCATGACCATCGCCCCGACCCGGGCGAAGACCAGGCCGGCCACATAGATCTGCAGGACTGTGGCGTAGCTGTCCAAGCTACATCCCGGCGATCTTGGCGGCGATCTCGTGCATGAAGCCCGACATCAGCGCGCCCATCAGCGGCAGGAACAGCAGCAGCGACACGAAGATCGCCACGATCTTCGGCGCATAGACCAGGGTGGCCTCCTGGATCTGGGTCAGCGCCTGGAACAGGCCGATGGCCACACCCACCACCAGCCCCACCAGCAGCACCGGCGCGCAGAGCTGCAGGGTGAGCCAGATGGCGTCGCGGCCGACATCCAGGACTTCGGCTCCGGTCATCGGAGAGCCTCTTGCTGACGCGCGCACGCGAAGGGAACTGATGGCTGGCATCCTCGCCGGTCATGGTTAACAGCGGGTTAGGGAGGATTAACAGCATGCGGTCTGGCACGCGGCGAAAGGTCGCCGGATCGACTAGATCGTCCGCCCCAGCCAATCCTCGCCAGCGTGACGCACCCGTTGGATAAGGACGTCCGCGCCGTCCAGACGATAGATGATGATATGGCTTCTGTAGGGATGGACCCGAATGGAGCCTTTCAGCTCGGCTCGCTCCGGCGCCGCGAGAGGAAAGTCGGAGAGGAAGGCGAAGGCGCGTTCCAGTCCTTCGTGGTAACGCTCGGCTTGATCGACGCCAAATTCCGTAACGCCCGTCACGTAGATCTGGATCACATCGTCTTCGGCGTTCCGGCTGAGCCTATAGGTCACGGACCACGCCAGCCCGCACTCGCGCCACGGCTAAGATGTCGCTCATCGAATTGACGCTCACGCCGCTTTCCTCAGCTTGGTCGATAAGGCGCTGCAGAGCGGCGATCTTGTCGGCGCGCTCTTGGTCGCGCCGGATAAGGTCGCGCACATAGTCGCTGGCGTTGCTGTAGCGCCCCCCGTCAGTTTGGCCTTCAACCCAGGCCTTCATCGCGTGAGGCAGAGAGACGTTCATTGTAGCCACGGCGGACCTCCAAGCTATTGTTGGCATAATTTGGCAAGGATTGCCAACATCGGGTCGCTTGGCCAGTCCTTTGTGCGTCTGTTCTAGCCCTCGACCAGCGCCACCATCACGTCCCGCCATCCCTGCTCCGCCGCCGGGCCTGCACTGTCGAAGGCGGCTTGCAGGTGCTTCATCTGGGCGCCGGTCAGCTCAGCTTCCAGCCGTTGGCCCTCAGCAGTAAGCCGCAGGTTCTTGACCCGGCGGTCCTCCGTCCCCTCCACGGCCGCGACGAGCCCCATCTCCAACAGCTGTCGCAGCGGCGCGTTCAGCGCCTGCTTGCTGACGGCCAGCAGGTCGAGCAGGCCCTTGACCGACACGTCGGGCCGGCGGCCGATGAAGTAGAGGATGCGGTGATGCACGCGGCCCAGGCCCCGCCGCTCGAGCATGCGGTCGGGGCGGTCGGTGAAGCCGCGATAGGCGAAGTACAGCGACTCGATCGCGGTCCGCAGCTGGGCCTGGCGGTTTAGGTCAATCATGTTGACACAGTAGTCGACCCGATCAATGACTGTCGATAGGTCAAGCTTATTGACCCTGAAGGGGGAGACGAACCATGGCGCGCTTGTCGATGCGGAAGGCCGACCTGCACGCCTCGCCGGTGCGCGAAATGCTCAGCGTGGCCCAGCGACCGGGGGTGATCTCGTTCGCCGGCGGCCTGCCCTCGCCCGAGACCTTCGCGGGGCTAGACCTGCCGCCCCCGCCGCAAGCCCTTCTGCAATATGGCCCGACCGAGGGCGAGCCCGACCTGCGAGGGCAGATCGCCAAGGAACTGACGGCTTTGGGGATCGACGCGCCGGCCGAGCGGATTCTGGTGCTGTCGGGCTCGCAGCAGGGCATCGATCTCGTCGCCAAGCTGGTGGTCGATCCGGCCGTCGGGGTGGCCGTGGAATCGCCGGCCTATCTGGCTGCCCTGCAGGTGTTCCGGTTCTTCGGCGCGCGGTTCGAGATCCTCGACCGCGCCGCGCCTGCCGCCGGTTGGGACGAGGCGGCCCCCGCCCTCGCCTACGTCACCCCCACCTTCCAGAACCCGACCGGCCAGTGCTGGACCACGGCCGAGCGCCTGGCCATGGCGAGGGCCTGCGACGCCCATGACGTGATCCTGTTCGAGGACGATCCCTATCGCGACCTGGCCTATGAGCCCTGCGACCGCCGGCCCGTCAGCGCCGACCTGAAGTCGGCGTCGTGGATCTACCAGGGCTCGTTCTCCAAGACCGTCGCCCCGGGCCTTCGCCTGGGCTTCCTGACCGCGTCGGAAGACCTGTTCCCCTATCTGGTGCGCCTGAAACAGGCGGCCGACCTGCACACCAACCGACTGAGCCAATGGATGGTGCTGCAATATCTGACCGACCCGGACCGTGAGGCGCGGATGGCGCGGGTGGTGGACCTCTACCGGCGAAAGCGCGACGTCTTCGCCGAGGCCCTGACGCGACATCTGGGCGACCGGGCCGCGTGGGCCACCCCGCCGGGCGGGCTGTTCTTCTGGCTGACCCTGGCGGATGGCGTGGATGCCGAGGCGCTGCTGAAGCGGGCGCTGGAGCGGAACGTGCTGTTCACGCCGGGGAGCCATTTCCTGGCCCAGGGCGGCGCCAGCTCGACCTTGCGGCTCAACTTCAGCCTGGCCGCGCCAGAGGCGGCGGAGCGGGGGTTGAAGGTGTTGGGGGCGCTGTTGCGGGAGGGCTAGGGCCTCTTCCCGTTCCGCTCATCCCGGCGAATGCCGGGACCCAGATGGAAGGACTCAGACTGGGTTCCACGGGCGCGGAGCTCTTCCAATCATCCTCGACGCCATGGGATTTGGGTCCCGGCATTCGCCGGGATGAGCGGAATTGTGGAAAAGCCCTCTATTTCGGCTTCTTCACCGCCTGGACCTCGATCTCCACCAGCATGCCGCCAGCGACAAGTGACACCACCTGGCTGGTGATGCGGGCCGGCTTGTTGGGCTGGGTCGCCGTGCCGAAGAAGGTCTTGTAGGCCTCCATCATGCCCGGAAAGTCCATCTTGCCGCCCTTGGCCGGGTCGCCGACTAGCAGGACGCGCATCATGACGACGTCGCCCATGTCGGCGCCCTGGGCCTTCAGCGCGTCCTGGATGCGGGTCAGCACGCCGATGGTCTGGGTCTTGGTGTCGCCGAAGGTGGCCGGCAGGGCGGTGTCGCCCTTGGCGTCGAGAGCCGGCGGAGTCATGCCGCTGACATAGATCGTCTCATAGCCGGCGGGCACGACCACCACGCTGGAGATCGGCGAAGTCGGCGGGCCGACATGGACCGCCTGGGCGTTGGCGGCGGTTGCGACGCCCAAAACGAATGGTGCAGCCAGGGCGGCGGCGAGGATCAGGCGCTTCATGAGTCGTTTCCTTGATGTCGTTTTTGAAAATTTCGGACGCCACTCTCACCCGTCTTCCCGGCAAGGCCGGGACCCAGATTCATCCAGAGCGGCTCACGGGTTTCACCTGGATCCCGGCCTTCGCCGGGAAGACGGAATTATAGTCAATGAGCCTGCAGGTTGATCGGCTTCTTCACAGCCTTGAGCTTCACCCGCGCGGCGGCCACGTCGGCGGGGGTCACCGGCTTGCCCTTGTTACCCCAGGAGGAGCGGACATAGGTCAGGATGCCCGACAGTTCGGCGTCGCTGAGGTCGTCCTTGAACGACGGCATGCCCGCCCGGCCGGCCAGGACGGTGGCCATCACCGGCCCGGCGTCGCCCTGCACGAAGGCGTTGCCGGCCAGGGCCGGGAAAGCGCCCTTGACGCCCTTGCCGGTGGTCTGGTGACAGGCCGAGCAGTTGTCGTTGAACAGCGACTGTGGCGTCGCCGCATGCGCCGAGACAGCGAAGGCCGACACGGCCAGGAGGCCGCAAGCCAAGACGATCGAACGGCTCATGGAATCTCCAAACCCACGTTTTCCCAAGGCATAGCTTAGGCTCATGCCGCGCGCACCCGGGCATGCAGCTTGCCGATCTGCTGCCAGGCTGATTCGATCGCGCCGGCCTGCCAGCCGCCCAGATAGGTCAGGTGCTCGCCCGACAGATAGATGCGGCCGTCGGGCTCGCACAGCACGGGATAGGACTCCTTGCGGCCGTCCTCGCTCCACTCGGCCCAGCCGCCCAGATTGAACTGCGCCAGGTGCCAGCTGAACGAGAAGGCGGTCTCGAAGTTTTCGGCATATTCGGGGAACACCTTCTGGCCGGCGGCCACGGCGAAGGCCGCGCGGTCGGCGGGGTTCTTCATGCTGACCTTCACCGCCTCACCGCCGAAGGCGTAATAGCCCAGCAGCACGCCCTTCTGGCTCTGCCAGCCGGTGGACGGCAGGGTGATCGTGCCGATGCCCGGCATGTCGTTGTAGATGTGGCCGCCATAGATGAAGTGGTTGTCTTCCCAGAACCGGGTCTTCATCTGCAGGCCGATCTTGTTGACCGGCGCATAGGCCACGCCGGACATGGCGGCCTTGAACGGCTTGGAAAAGTCGGCGTCGATGTTCTTCAGCACGCTCAGCGGGATGGTGCAGATGCAGTAGTCGGCCGAGATGGTGTCCTGCTCGCCGAACTTGTCGGTGTAGGTGACCGTTACACCCTTGGCGTTCTGCTTGATCTTGTCGACCACGCAGGAATAGCGGATCAGGCTGCCGACGCGCTTTTCAAAGCCCTTGGCGATCTGGTCCATGCCGCCGATCGGCTGCAGCATGGTGCGCTGCTGCTCGTAGCCGGCGACCGAGGTCAGCACCTGCCAGGCCTTGGAATGCAGGATGTCGGCCAGGCTGTAAGGCGTGGACTCCTTGCCGGGGCCAGGATCGACGCCGGCCCCGGGCTTGACGTCGAAGCCGCGGCCGTCGGCGCCGGTGTAGCTGGGGTCGGTGGCCGACAGCCGGCCTTCATTGATCATGTAGGCCACGAACAGGTCGCGATCCTCGGCCGTCATCGGCGCGTCGAGCTGGCCCTTGGAGGCGGCCTTGGCGATCATCTCGGCGGCATGGCCGCGGGCGTCGGCGGCGATCTGGCCCTTGCGGACCGGCTTGCCCTTCAACGGGCCCTCGCCCTTCTCGAAATAGACATAGGCGGCGTCATTGTCGTTGACGAAGCTCTCCAGCAGCACGCCGAACAGCTTGGTGTAGTGCAGGGTCGAGCGGTGGTGATACGGAATCCGCCACGGGCCGTGGTTGATATACAGGCCCTCGTCGAAGTCGCAGGTCTGGGCGTTGCCGTTCAGGTCGGTGTGCTGGAAGCCCTTGCGCGCGCTCTGGCAGCGACCGCCGGCGAACGACCGGGCCTCGATGATCTGCACCTGGTAGCCGGCCTTGGTCAGCTCATAGGCGGCGGTCATGCCAGCCAGGCCGGCGCCCAGCACCACCACCTTGGTCCCCTTCGCGTCGCCTTCCAGCGTGGGGGGCGCGGCCATGGCCGAGGAAAAGCCGAAACCCAGGGCGTCCATGCCGGCCATGGCCAGCGAAACGCCGCCGAAGGCCGCGAGACCCTCGAAAAACCGCCGCCGCGTCAACACGCCACCCGACGCCGCGACCGATTGATCACCCATACGACCCCCGAAATTTTCTTGTGCTGTGATCGATCGTCCGCGAACCGGACGCCCCAGCTTGCGCATCACGAAACTTGCGCCTCGCCGGAGCAATGCGAAACCCCCCGGGCCGTCCTTAAAACCCGCTTATGCCGTGCGCATGGGCGCCGGAAGCGCCGCCTGCGCGAACAGCGGGCGAAGTGAAATTTCACTCTCTTGACCAAAAACGAGAACAGCGAATCGAAACGAAAAGAGCCGGGCGCGAGGCCCGGCTCTTCCGCCATCGAGGGCAGGTCCAGCGATCAGAAGCTGTAGACGACCTTGCCGTAGTAGTAGCCGCCGTTGATGCCGAAGGGCGAGAACGAGGGGAACTGGGTCACGTAGCCGTTGCTGTTGTTTTTGAGATAGTGTTCGCGCAGCAGGCCGTTGATCCGGTTGGGATAGCTGTTGAGCAGGTTGTTGGCGCCGATCGTCAGCTTCACCGAGTCCAGCAGCGCATAGCTGATGTCCAGGTCGGTGATCAGAGCCGTCTTGACCGTGGTCTTCATCAGGTTGGACGAGCCGCTGTCATTGCTCAGGCCCGAGGATTCGCCGTAGACCGTTTCCTTCAGGTTCACTGCCCACTTGTCCAGGCTCCAGAAGGCGCCGGCAATGATCTTGTACTTGGGCGAGGTGTCTTCCAGATTGGCGATCGAGATGGCGTCGAACAGGGTCAGGCGCGGATCCAGGCCAGGCGGATTGGCTGCGATCTTGGTGACTTCGGTCTTGTTGTAGCTGCCGCTCAGCGTCCAGTCGATCCGGCCCCAGGTGTCGAAGTCGGAATAGTAGGTGCCGACGAAATCGACGCCCCGGGTGCGGGTGTCGAGACCGTTGACGAACATGTTGGCGCCGACGCTGTAGGTGGCGTTGGTGCGGATCGAGGAATCCACATTGACGCCGTTGGCCGCCAGGGCCGCGATGACCGCCGGCGAGACGATGCCGTTGGTCACCTTCACGCCGCCGACCGTGATGATGTTCTCGCCGTACAACGTGCCGGAGCTGACGATGCGGTTCTTGATCTTGATCTCATAGGCGTCGAGCGTGATCGTCAGCTTCGGCGCCAGATGCGTGACCAGGCCGATGCTGAAGTTTTCCGACTTTTCCGGTTTCAGGCCGTTGATGCCCAGCAGGCTGGCGCCGGGCGAGTTGGGCGGCAGTTGGCCGCTGATCGAGCTGGGCGAGACATTGATCCCCGAATAGTAGGACTCCGCCAGGGTCGGCGCCCGGAAGCCGCTGCTGACCGTGCCGCGCAGGGCGACGGCCGGCGAGAAGTCGTAGCGCGCGGTCAGCTTGGCCACGGTGGTGTCGCCAAAGTCGCTGAAGTCCTCGTAGCGGACAGCGGCGTCCAGCTTCAGGGGCGCGATCGGGCTGAGGGCGATGTCGGCATAGATCGCCTTGTTGTTGCGCTTGTGCTTGCCGGCGTTGACCGGGGCGAAGCCGAAATAGGACTGCGAACCGCCGCCATAATAGGTGGCCCTGTCCCCGGCCGTGATCTCGTAGGTTTCCTTGCGGTATTCGCCGCCCGCCGCGAAGGTCAGCGGGCCGGCCATGCCGACCTCGAAGTCATGGCTGACGTCGAGGGTGTTGCTCCACTGGGTGTTGATGAAGCCGCCGGCGTGGATGTTGCGCGGCGTGTAGCCGGCGGTCGTCAGGGTCGAGGTGTCGGCATAGAGCGAGGCGTTGGCGGTGTTCAGGACGTTGACCGAGTCGTCGTCCTTCCCATAGGTCGAGCTGATGTCCCAGTTCCAGGCGTTGGTCACGCCGCTGAGGCCGCCGGTGACCGCGTAGTCGGTCTCGGTGATCGACTCCTTGGGGTCAAAGCCCAGGGGAAACGCAATGTCGGTCGCCATCTTGCCCTTGACGACGTTGGGCAGGCGATAGTTCTCGTGGGCCGCGCTCCATTTGCGGCCGATGGTGCCGAAGCTGTAAAGCTCGATGTCCGGGGTGATCTCGTAGCCGGCGTTGTAGGCCAGCACCGTCTGGCGGTACTGGGCGTCGCCGGCGATGCGGTTCACATAGGGCCAGTTGGGGGCGTTCTTGACCTGCGGATAGCTCTTGGCCGGGCTGTTGTTGGCGCCGGCGTTATAGACCGAATCCACCACGCGCGGGTCATAGGCGCCGCGGAAGCTGTAGCCGTGGTACTTGGTCTCGCCCGTCAGGTTCAGATAGGACTTCTCGGTCGGGGCGATGCCGATATTGGCGGTGAAGTCGCCGGTGGTTCCGCCGCCGTCCTGATAGCCGCCACCGCTGATGATCACCTCACCGCCGGACGTGGCCTTCTTCTGGATGATGTTGATGACGCCGGCGATGGCGTCGGTGCCGTACTGGGCGGCGGCGCCTTCCAGCAGCACTTCGATGTGGTCGACCGAGGCCAGCGGGATGAAGTTAAGATCAGCGGCCGCGCCGCCCTGATAGGCCCCGCCCAGCACGGCCAAGTTGGCCGTGCCATGACGGCGCTTGCCGTTCAGCAGAACCAGGGTGTGGTTGGGACTGATGCCACGCAGCTTGGCCGACAGGGTCAGGGCGGCGGTGTCGCCGCCGAAGGCCTGGGCGTTGAAGGAGGGCACGTTCTGGGCCAGGGCCTGGATCATGTCCGGCTGGCCCGTGCGCTTGAGAACGTCGCTGCCGAGCACCGTGATCGGGGCCGGGCTGTCCACGGCCTTCATGCCGGTGGTGCGCGTGCCCGTGACGATGACGGTTTCGACTTCGGTGGGATCCGGGGTCTCCGGAGTGTCCGCGCTGGCAGCAAAAGCCGCACCGGTCGCGCAAAGCGAAATGAGCGACACTCCTGCGAGCAGAATATTCCGCGAGTAATTATTCATCTATACCCCCTCATGCGCTTAACGCGCGATTGTGTTCTCCTCCATGACGCTTCAACCCAAGTAGGCTATTCTTATTTTTGGACGCGAATACAAACTGAACTCACGGACATTGCCGCGCACTGACTGTTCGCCGAACCTGAAATTTCTGCAACAGATCGTTCCGTTACCGAACCGCAACAGCGCCGTTGCAGGCTCAGGCGCCCCTTTGGACGGCGCCGTTTGCGGCTTTTGAGCAGATCGCTGTGCAGCGCAACGGCGCCAAACCGCCACAATTCCCCCCAGTCGGGCGCCCGCCTGTTGGCTGAACGTCTCAAGGTGGTGAGCGGTCGTTCGCACGGAAAACTTGAGATGTGGCCGGCGTGAGGGCGCGTTGGGGGCAACTGCGCGCCCCTACCTTCCGCTTATCCCGACCAACGTCGGGACCCTAGCCGACTCGGCCGGGCGTTCACGGCTGTCCCGTTCTCAAACCCTTCTCCAGCGCCCTCGCTGCTTCCGTCGGCGAGCTCTTGTGGTCGTCGCGGTCAACGCTGAGATTGGCCGCCCTCATCGCCTCGACCGTGATCGCTCCGTCCAACCCGGCCAGCGCCTTGCGCAGCGGCGCGTCGTTCGCCCGGCTCGGCGAGACCAGCAGCACCGCGTCATAGGGCGGCAGAGCGCCCTTGGGGTCGCCCAGCACCACCAGGCCGTCGGCGGCGATGCGCCCGTCGCTGGAGAAGGCCGAGATCACGTCGGCCTCGCCCGAGCCGAGGGCGCGGTACATGAAGGTGGGCTGGAACTGGCGCTTGGCCTTGAACCGCAGGCCGTAGACGCGCTCGACGTTGGCCCATTCGGGGCGCGAGAAGAACTCCAGGTCGCCGCCCATCGTCAGGTCGGGCGCCTTGGCCGCCAGGTCGGCCAGGGTCCTGATCCCAAGCGCCTGGGCCTTGTCGCGGCGCATGGCCAGGGCGTAGGCGTTTTCGAAGCCCAGCGGCGCCAGCAGCACCACGCCGTCGCGGCGCTTCAGCTCGGCGCGCAGGCCATCCAACACGGCGGCGCGGCCGGGATTGTCGGTGCGGCCCAGGACATTGGCCCACAGGGTGCCGGAATAGTCGACATAGGCGTCGATCTCGCCGGCCGCCAAGGCGCGATAGGCGACGGCCGAGCCGAGGTTGATCTTGCGGGTGACCCGCGCCCCATGCCCCTCCAGCCGGTCGGCCATCAGCTCGGCCAGTATATATTGCTCGGAGAAGTTCTTGGCCCCGATCACATAGGTCGAGGGGTGTGGCGCGAAGTCGGCGGCCAGGGGCGCGACGGCGGCGACCAGGCCGATGGTCAGGCCCACCAGGCCCGCGCCCCAGATCCGCTTGTCGCGCCGCTCGGCCCCGCGCTCGACCAGGCCCAGCAGTTGATCGACGGCCATGGCCAGGGCGGCCGAGCCGATACAGCCCGTCAGCACCATCGCCCAGTTCTCGGTCTGCAGGCCGGAGAAGATGTAGTCGCCCAGCGAGGTCTGGCCGACGGGGGTCGACAGGGTCGCCGCCCCGATGGTCCACACCGCCGCCGTGCGCACGCCGGCCATGATCACCGGCAGGGCCAGGGGCAGCTCGCCGCGCCACAGCCGCTGGCGGTCGGTCATGCCGACGCCGCGCGCCGCCTCGACGATCGCCGGCTCGACACCGGTCAGGCCGGCCACGGTGTTTCGCAGGATCGGCAGCATGGAATAGAGGGTGAGGGCCAACAGAGACGGCAAGAAGCCCAAGGCCGAGAAGCCGTGGCCGAACGCCCCCTTGGCCAGGTTGGAGAGCAGCAGCAACAGCGGGTAGAACAGCGCCAGCAGGGCCAGGCTGGGGATGGTCTGGACCAGTCCGGCCAGGGCCAGGGCCGGCCAGCGCAGGCGCGGGCTGCGGGCGGCCAGCACGCCCAGCGGCAGGGCGATGAGCAGGCCGAGCCCCAGGGCCGAGGCCGACAGCACCACGTGCCAGGCCAGGCGGTCGGGAAGGAGCGAGAGCAGACCGCTATTCACCGGTGATCTCCCGCACCCGGGCGGCCTGGCGGCGGGGGGCCTGCATCAGGGCCTCGACGGCCGGGTCGGCATGGCCGGCCAGCAAAGTCTTCGGCGTATCGTCGGCGATCACCTTGCCCCCCGCCATCACCACGATGCGGTCGGCCAGCAGCGCGGCCTCGGCGATGTCGTGGGTGACCATCACGGTGGTCAGGTCGAGCTGGTCGTGCAGGCGCCGCACGTCGTCGGCCAGGGCGACGCGGGTGACGGAGTCCAGCGCCCCGAACGGCTCGTCCATCAGCAGGATCGACGGCCGGGCCGCCAGGGCCCGGGCGACGCCCACTCGCTGGCGCTGGCCGCCGGACAGGGCGGCGGGGCGGCGCGCGGCGAGGGCGGCCGGCAGGTCGACCAGGGCCAGCAGCTCGGTGGTGCGTTCGGCGATCCTGGCGGGCTCCCAGCCCAGCAGGGTGGGGACGACGCCGATGTTCTCGGCCACGGTCAGGTGGGGAAACAGGCCCACCTCCTGGAACACATAACCGATGCGCCGCCTCAGGGTCGGCCCGTCGAGGTCGGCGGTCGCCGCGCCATCAATGCGCACCCTGCCGGCGGTGAGTGCGACTAGGCCGTTGATCGTCTTCAGCAGGGTGGTCTTGCCGGCCCCCGACCCGCCGACCAGGGCCACGAACTGGCCTTGGGGGATGAAAAGGTCCGTGGGCTGGAGAACGGCCGCGCCGTCATAGGTCTTGCTGACCTGGTCGAGGACGATGGCGTCGGTCATGCGGCTCCAGAGGGAAGCGGCGCCGTGTCGCACGGCGTCGTGTCACAGTCAGCCAGAACGCGCGGCGTGGGAAGCCTGTAGCGACAGCTGATTCCCGGCGCGGTTCGCCGCGACGGGCGCCGGCTCCCTGGAGACCGCTCATGACCACCGCCGCCTTCGACGCCCGCCCAGTCAACCTCCACCGCCGGGCCCGCGCCGCCAACGCCCGCCTGCGCTGGTTGCTGCTGACGATGATGCTGCTCAACGTCCTGGTGTGGGGCGGCATGATCGCGGCTTTGCGGGGCGTGGTGGACGTGCATGGGACTGTGGACCAGGCCTGGGCCCTGGGCTCGACCTGGCTCGCGGCGCTGCCGCATCTGAGCGTGACGATCACGCGCTGAGGGGGC
>JACMOF010000087.1 GCA_014378155.1 Caulobacter sp.
AGCCAGGTGTTCATCGGGGGCAGGTCTTCGGCCTTCTTCAACTGGCCATCGCTGTCCAGGAGCTGAAGCCCGGTCTTCTGCTCGAAGGTCACCCGGTCCATCGCCGGCACGTTCCCCCAATGCAGGGCGACGTAGAAGGCCTGCAGCGCCCGGTGCGCCCAGGGGCTTTCGAGATTGTCCTCGGGCCGGAAGAGGCCGTTGCCGGCCGTTCGGCGCTCGCCCTTGGTCAGGGCGCCCAGGCTGTCCAGGCGCCGCGAAATCGTCGAGGTGATCCGCTTCTCGCCGTGGATGTCGGTCGTGACCGGACAGAAGAGCGGCGCGTGAGCCTGGTTGGTCCGGTGCGACCGGCCAAGGCCCTGGATCGCCGCGTCGGCCCGCCAGCCGGGCTCGCAGAGATAGTGCCGGCGACGGTCCTGGTTCCGGCAGTTCAGGTCGGCGTGGTAGCTGCGCCCCGTGCCGCCGGCGTCGGAGAACACCAGCACCCGCTTCTTGCCGCTCATGAAGGCGTCGGTCTCGGCCTTGGCGCTCGACGCGCTGCGGCGCTCCACGACCCGGCGTCCATCGCGCAGGACGACCCGGCGCGAGCGGCCGGTGATCTCGGCCACATTGTCGGGGCCGAGCGCGCCCAGGACCGCATCCAGCACACCCGGAACGGCGGGCAGGCAGGCCAGGTGGACGACCAGCGCCTCCCGCAGACGCAGGGCTTCCTGGCTGACGACCGGCTGACCGTCCACGATCAACGGGCGCATCGTCACATTGCCTTCCTCATCCGGGGTCGCCTCCATGGCGGCGATAGGGAAGGCCCCCATCAGATAGTCGAGCACCTGGTCCTTGGGGGTCAGGTCGATGGTCAGGTTGTTCCACTCTTCGGGCGGGATCTCGGCCAGCCGGCGCTCCATCACCGCCTCATTGGTCGAGACGATCTGCACGACGCTGGAGCGTCCCTGGACGAGGTCGTCGCGGATCGCCGCGATCAGGGTCGGCGACTTCAGGCCCGCCAGCAGCGCGCCGAAGAAGCGCAGCTTGGCGCCCTCGAAGGCCGACATGACCGCCGAAGCGGCCTGACCGCTCTTGGCCTTGCCGTCCTCGGTGATGCCGACCGCCTCCAGGGCGGCGCGCAGGTTCTGGTGGATCAGCTGGTAGGCGTCGGCCCAGGCGTTCCAGATCTCGACGTCATCGCCGGTCAGCACATGGCGCAGCGCCTGATATTCCACCCCGTCGAACGACAGCGACCGGGCGATGTAGAGGCCGAGCGCCTTCAGTTCGCGGGCGATCAACTCCATGACCGCCACGCCGCCCTTCTCGACGGCGTCCATGAAGGCGTCGCGGGTGTTGAACGGCGCCTCCGGCCCGCCCCACAGGCCCAGACGGGCGGCATAGGCCAGGTTCTCGGGCGTGGTCGCGCCCGTGGCGCTGACATACATCACCCGAGCGTTGGGCAACCTGTTCTGCAGGGCCAGGCCCGCCATCCCCTGTTGGGAGGCCTTCTTGGGTCCACGAGCCCCCTGGCCGCCGCCCGCCGCGTTGGCCATGGCGTGGGCTTCGTCAAAGGCGATCACCCCGTCGAAGTCAGCGCCCAGCCAGCCGACGATCTGGTCGAGGCGCGAAAGACGCATCCCCCGCGCCGGCTGACGCAGGGTGGCGTAGGTGGTGAACAGGACCCCACGGTCCATGCGGATCGCGTCGGCTTGCTTCCAGGCGCTCTGCGGGGTGATGTCGGAGGCGGAGCCGCCGATCGCCGTCCAGTCCCGCCGTGCGTCCTCCAGAAGCGTGTCGTTCCTGGAGATCCACACCGCTTTCAGGCGGCC
>JACMOF010000088.1 GCA_014378155.1 Caulobacter sp.
GGCCTCCAGGGAATGGTGGCAGGGCATTTCGTGGATCTTGCCGCCCTTCTCGTGCAGCCGCACCCACAGCCGCCGGCTCTGGACGTAGACATCCTCCACTTTCATCCCCAGCGCCGCACCGATCCGGGCGAAGCTGAACACCATCAGCCCGATCAGCGCCCGATCGCGCAGGCCGGCCGGCGTCGATATGTCGATCGCATCGAGGAGCTGGCGCGCCTCTGTCGGGTCGAGCACCGGGGTCTTTCCCCGGCGAACGCTATGGGATGGCCCGCGCACCGACGCGGCAGGATTCAGCGGCACCACCTGGCCCATCACCAGCCAGTCGAACAGATGGCGGATGGCGGCCAGGTGTTGCTTCGCCGTCGGCGCCGATCGGGAGAGGCTCAGAGCCTCTATGTAGGCTCCCACGTGGAGCGGTTGGACGCCAGTGACCGAGGCCACCCCCCTGCCCTCGCACCAGGCCAGGAAATCGACCACGGCGCGGGCATAGGCCCGCCGCGTATTGGCGTTGCGGATGTTGGCGGCGAAGAATTCCAGGAAGCGGATCTGCGCCCGCTCGCCGGCCGCTGTGACGAGGGCCGGTAGAGGTTGCGAAGCGGCGATCTGGACAAGGTCGTTCATGAGCCGCTTCTATATGTGATAATGTCCTTTATCACATATACGCGCATCTACCGATACCGGCGATCGCGGTGACGCCAGATGCGCCCGTGAAAACCCTAGCCATCGAGCCTCCCGATGTGAAAGACGTTGGGTCTACCAACCGGTAGCAAGACAGGCGGAGTCAATTGCACCGCTCCGCAGAAGCCTGGAGGCGCATCTTGATCGGTTCTGTAACGGGGTCGCTCAAACGACAGGCCTTGACCATCACCATCGCGATGATGCTGCCGCTTCTGATCCTCGCGGGGGTGCAGCTCTACAGCATCATCAACGGCCGCCGCCTGGAGCTAGAGGATCTGAGCTTCGCCAGGGCGGAAGAAGTCATGCGCCTGGTGGATAACCAAGTCCGCGGAGAGGCCAGGCTTGCGCAACTGCTCGGGTCTACGCCGTCCCTAAAGAAAGACGACATCGCCGCCACCTACGCGCGTGCGAAAGAGTTCCAGGCCATCGCGGGCAGCTGGCGAACCGTGCGCTTGTCCGATCCCAGCACGAATATGGAGCTCTTCGATCTACGACGACCCCTGGCAAACGCTATGATTGCGGCTGGGCCTGATGTGCTTACTTATGCACAAACTGCGGCGCCGAGGCCCATGCTTGGGAACGTGACAACGGATGGGCAAGGTAGCCCTATTATCCCGTTGCAAGTGCCCGTTCTGCGAGGCGGACAGCTGCGGTATGTGCTGACGGTTGAGATCGATCCGATGTCGATTCAGTGTGCAGCGGCGTGGAAAAAGGACCCCCTTAGCGGGGTGATAGGCGCCTAAAAGGGACCCCTCATTCCGATGGTTTAGGCACGGCGGCTTGGTTTAACCGGGCGGTCGAGATCGGGAATTGGTCGTGGAGACAGTGGTGCGGATTCGCCGTGAGTCTGCGGCGGGCAAACCGATCAAGGCGATTTGTCGGGATCTGAGGCTGTCGAGGAAGGTCGTGCGCAAGGCGATCCGGGCGGAGGAAGGCGCGTTCAGCTATCAGCGGACGACGCAGCCGTTTCCGAAGATTGGGCCGGTGCGCGAACGGCTTGAGCAGCTTCTGGCGGAGAACGAGGCGCGGTCCCGGCGGGAGCGACTGCGACTGACGCGGGTTTGGGACCTGTTGGTCCAGGAGGGCTACGACGGCTCCTACGACTCGGTGCGGCGTTACGCGGCCCGCTGGCGTGAGGAGACCAAGGCGGCGCCCGGCGACGGCGGGACGGCGTTCGTGCCGCTGACGTTCGCGCCGGGCGAGGCGTTCCAGTTCGACTTCAGTCATGAGGACGTGGAGGTCGCCGGCCAGCCGATGCGGGTGAAGGCGGCCCATGTTCGGCTCTGCGCATCGCGTGCGGTCTACGTCAGGGTTTATCCGCGCGAGACCCAGGAGATGGTGTTCGACGCCCATGCCCGGGCGTTCGCTTTCTTCGGCGGGGTCCCCACGCGGGGCATCTACGACAACATGAAGACCGCCGTGGACGCGGTGTTCGCCGGCAAGGTGCGCACCTTCAACCGGCGCTTCCTGCTGATGGCCGATCATTACATGTTCGAACCGACCGCCTGCACTCCGGCCTCGGGTTGGGAGAAGGGCCAGATCAATTCCCGACCTGACTGCGTCAGGCCGTGAGCTCTAATCTTCTGTTTTGACGCATTTTTCTTGACGCGAACCGGAACCACTTCGCTCGAAAAATGCTCTAGGTCGAGAACCAGGTGCGCATCAGCCGGGAGCGGTTCTTCAAGCCGCGCCTGCGGTTCGCCACCCTGGAAGAGCTGAACGGCTGGCTTGAAGCCGAGTGCCGCCGCTGGGCGCGCCTGCACCCCCACCCTGAGCAGCGCGAGATCACCTTGGCCCAGGCCCTGGAGGCCGAGCGGCCCGCGCTACAGGCGATCCTGGGGCCGTTTTGACGGCTTCCACGAGGTCGAGCACGCGGTGACCGGAACCTGCCTGATCACCTTCGATCGCAACCGCTACTCGGTGATGGCCAGGGCCGCCAAGCGCACGGTGCAGGTGCGCGCCTATGCCGACAAGATCGTCGTCCGCTGCGCCGGCGAAGTGGTCGCCGAGCATGCCCGGTCCTTCGGCCGGGGCCGGACGATCTATGATCCCTGGCGCTA
>JACMOF010000089.1 GCA_014378155.1 Caulobacter sp.
CAAAGATTGGCGCGGCTGGCCGTGGCGTGCGTTGCGCGTCCTGCGGCGCCCGTTGGACGGCCCGCAACGCAGACGCCCTTGACCTGTTCGACGAACCCTCGGCGGCCGACCTGGCGGCTGATCCCGCCATGGCCGCGCTGGATGGCCCGACCAACCCGGGCGATGGTCCCGACGCCCCCGTCAGCGCTCTTCCCGGCGAGGAACTGCCCAAGGTGTTCCGGGCCCGCGCCGACGCCGAGCGGCGGCTGAAGGAAGCCAAAACCACCGGCGTCATCTGGGGCGGCATGGTCGCGGTGATGGTCGTCATCCTGGTCGGAGCCGGCGTCTTCCGCCTGAACGTCGCCCACCTGTGGCCGACCACGGCCGGCGCCTACGCCTTCGCCCGCATGCCGGTGAACAATGTCGGCCTGGTGGTCGAGGGCCTGAAGGCCGAGCCGACGATGCACGAGGGCCACGCCGCCATCACCATCACCGGCGTCATCCGCAACATCACCGACCACACCGTCGCCACCCCGCCGCTGCGGGTCGCGCTGCTGAACGAGCACCAGAAGCGCGTTGCCGGCAAGCTGGCCGCCGCGGCCGATCCGATGATCCCACCCAGTCAGACCCGCCACTTCTCGGTCACCCTGCTGGATCCGCCGCGCACCGCCAACACCCTAGAGATCGGCTTCGCCCTGGAGCCCGGAGCCGCCAGGTCGGCCGGCGCGGCGCCGCATGTGGAGAAGGTTTCCGACCACGAGGCGCCCACCCTGCGCGGCGCGCAAGACCAGCCGGCCCACATCGCCGCGGGCGACGCTTCCCCGTTCCAGAGCGCGCAAGGGGCTGGACATGAGGGCCCCGCTCATGAGACCGGAGCGGCCGAGCCGGCTCCCCACCACTGAAGAATCCGCACATGACCGACCGCGTCGCCCCCGAAGTCCTGATCTCGCAAGAGGAGATCGCCGAGCGGGTGGAAGCCCTGGCCCAGGCCATCGCGCCGCGCATCGACAACGATACCGTCGCCGTCTGCCTGCTGACCGGCGGCCTGTGGTTCGCCGCCGACCTGACCCGGGCCCTGTGGCGCGCCGGCCGCGACGTGCGCTTCGACGCCCTGTGGCTGGCCTCCTACCATGACGAACGCAAGAGCTCCGGCCGCTGCGAGGTCCGCGCCGACCTGCAACGCCCGCTGATCGGCCGCCGCGCCCTGGTCTTGGACGACGTGCTCGACACCGGCCTGTCGCTGGGCGAAGCCGCCCGCCTGGTCAAGGACGCCGGCGCCAGCGAAGTCATGACCGCCGTCTTCGCCCGCAAGCCCTGGGACAAGCCTCGCATCGAACCCGACTTCGTGGCCTGGGAAGCCCCGGCCCGGTATCTGGTCGGGTATGGCCTGGACGACGAGGGCAAGAGCCGGGGGCTGCCCTACATCGGGGCGCTGGACTAACGGAGCCAGTTCTCGATCGACAGGCCTTCGACACGCGAGAATTCACGATCGTTGTTGGTCACCAAAATGTCGTCACCGGCTAGGGCGTGGGCAGCGATCAACATGTCGTTGCCGCCTATCGGCGTGCCGACGCTTTCCAGTTTAGCGCGAATTTCGCCG
>JACMOF010000090.1 GCA_014378155.1 Caulobacter sp.
CGGGCGATAGGCCGACTTGCGGTCGGCCGAGGCGCGGGCGTCATAGGCGTCGGCGATCATCGCCAGGCGCTCGTCGCGGCTCTCGGTGACCTGGTGGTCGACCCCGACCAAGGCGCCGTCCGGCAGATAGTCGAACAGGGTCGCCATCCGCTCATAGAACAGCGGCAGCCAGTGCTCGAGGCCGGCCCGGCGGCCGCCTTCGCTGGCCGTTGCGTAGAGGGCGTCGTCGCCCGGCGCGCCGAACTCGCGGATATATCCGCCGCGGAACCGCGAAATGCCCTCCTTGTCGAGCAGGGCCTCGCTGACCGGCAGCAGCTCGACGGTCTTCAGCGACTTGGTCGAGCGCTGGGTCTCGGGATCGAAGGCCCGGATGCTTTCCAGCGTGTCGCCGAACAGGTCCAGTCGCACCGGCTCCTCGGCGGCCGGCGGATAGACGTCGATCACCCCGCCGCGGATCGCGAACTCGCCGCGCTCCGAGACGGTCGAGGCCCGCACATAGCCGTTGATCGCGAAATAGCGCTCCAGGTCGGCCACATCGACCACGCCCCCGACCTTGGCCCCGTAGCTGGCCCGTTGCAGCACGGCCTTCTCCGGCACGCGTTGCAGCAGGGCCGGCGCGGCGGTGACCAGGATGGCCGGCTTGTCCTTGCCCAGGCCTTGGGCCAGGCGGTGCAGGGTGGCCATCCGCGTGGCGGCCACGCCGGCCGAGGGGCCGATGCGGTCATAGGGCAGGCAGTCCCAGGACGGGAACAGCACGGCCTCGATCTCGGGGGAGAAGAACTTCAGGGCGTCGATGAAGGCGCTGGCCCGCGCGGTGTCGCGGGCCACGAAGACGGTCAGCCCGCCGCGCGCCCGGGCGATGTCGGCCATCACCAGGGCGTCAAACCCCTCTGGCGCCCCGGCCAGGGTCAGGCCCCCGGCGGCCTTGGCGATCTGTTTGGCGTCGTAGGCCATGCAACTCTTCAAAGATTGATCAGCGACAACGCCGCCGGTGTGACTGCTGTTACTCAAATTCCGCTCATCCCGGCGAATGCCGGGACCCAGATTCGTCCGGGTCGGCATGTGGGTTTCACCTGGGTCCCGGCATTCGCCGGGATGAGCGGTTTAAAAAACTAGGTTCAGGCCCCGTCCCCAACCGGCCGCACGGCGTGGGCCTCATACCGGAAGGTCTTGATAAGGGTCAGGACATCGGTGTCGAACCTGGCCGGCGTCGCTTCCTGACCGACGATCCAGGCGTAGATCTCGCGATCCGACTCCTCCATCAGGGTTTCGAAGGTGTCGAGCTGCTCAGGCGTCAGGTTCGGCCCATGGATATCCGCGAACGGCCCCAGAATGAGGTCCGCTTCCCGAAATCCGCGGTGCCAGGCCCGGAACTTCAGCCGCCGGAGGCGGGAGTCGTGATCGATGGTCATGTGACCGGGGATATAGAGGGGTCCGCTCTCTCGCGCTAGCGGCGCCTTGCTTATCGGCGGGCGGCCCTATAGCCGACGACCATGGCGTCGCTGATGATCCAGGGCTGTGGTTCGGACGTGGGCAAGTCGACCCTGGTGGCGGGGCTGTGCCGGTTGTTCGCCAATCGCGGGCTGATCGTGCGGCCGTTCAAGCCGCAGAACATGTCCAACAACGCCGCAGTGACCAGCGACGGCGGCGAGATCGGCAGGGCCCAGGCGCTGCAGGCCCTGGCCTGCCGCACGCCCGCGACCGTGCACATGAACCCGGTGCTGCTGAAGCCGCAGAGCGATGTCGGCGCCCAGGTCATCGTTCGCGGCCGGATGGCCGGGGCCTATAAGGCCCGCGACTTCCAGGGCCTCAAGCCC
>JACMOF010000091.1 GCA_014378155.1 Caulobacter sp.
AGATTGGCGTCATGGCTGGCGCTGAGCACGGTCTTGAAACAGGTCTCGGGCTTCTTGTTGGCCGGGATAAACAGATAGGTCATCGGGGCCAGGGTGCCCGAGGTCGATTTCTTGTCGCCAATCCCGAAGTTCAGGGTCTTGTCGCATTTGAGCAGCCCCTCGACGGTGAGATTGCTGTCGGCCGGCACGATGATCACCGACTTGTAGCCGTCGACGCCCGACGGATCGAAGGTGCGGGCGAAGACCTCGCCGTTCGAGCGGCGCACGGCCTCCAGGCCCGACTGGTTGGAGAACCAGCCGACGTCGGTCTGTTTGGCGCCCATGGCGACGATCAGCGACGAATAGTTGGACGAGAAGAACGGCTTCACCTTCATGCCGGTCGACGTCTCCATGTCGGCCAGGATGGGCTTCCAGTAGCCCTCCATGTTCTGGGCCGACTCGGTGGACAGGATCGAGAAGGTGATGGTGTCCTTGGCCTTGGGGACCTCGGATTTCGGCGCGCAGCCGGCCAGGGCTAGGGTGGCGACAGCGGCGGCGAGGCCGGCCATAGCAGTGCGGCAGCGGATCATTGCGGAGCTCCTTCCCAGAATACGTCCTCGAATTCCGGGCCGTAAATGTCGATGAGTTTGGCGCGGTCAAGACCGTCGGTCGGGCCGTCATAGACCTTTTGGCCGGCCTTCAGCGCCACCACGCGGTCGCAATAGCGCAGGGCGTAATCGACCTGGTGCAGGGTGACCACGACGGTCAGGCCATCGGACTTGTTCAGATCACGGAGGATCTCCATGACCTTGCGGGCCGAGACGGGGTCGAGCGAGGCGACCGGTTCGTCGGCGAGGATGATCTTGGCCTTCTGGACCAGGGCCCGGGCGATGGCGCCGCGCTGCTGCTGGCCGCCCGACAGGGTGTTGGCGCGCTGGGCGGCATAGTCGGCGACGCCGACCCGGTGCAGGGCCGCCATGGCCGCCAGCCGCGTCTCGGCCGGCCAGGCGCCGAAGAAACCGCGCACCGGACCAATCCGCCCCAGCGAGCCCAGGGCGACATTGGTGAATAACGAGAGGCGTCCGACCAGATTGAACTGCTGGGCGATGAAGCCGATGCGAACCCGGGCCTTGCGGACCTGGTCGCTGACCCGTCCCTTGGCCTGCACCGGGCCGCCGAACGCGGTGATCACGCCCTCGCCCTCCTTGCCGTTCAGAGGGGCATCCACCGTCTGCAACCCGTCGATCGAGCGCAAAAGCGTCGATTTGCCCGAACCCGACGGACCGATGAGCGCGATCATCTCGCCGCGACTCACGTCGAGCGAAACGGCGTCCAGCGCCCTGCGCGACCCGAAGGTCTTGGAGGCGGCGCGGATCGAGAGAACGGGTTCCGACATCATGGTCGGGGCGAATCCTTAACGAGGTTTCTGGCGCAGGGAAGTGCGTTCGTCGGTTTGGGGCACGGACGCAATGGATTTGTGACGGCCCGTGGAACAATTCACCTGCCAACGGCCGGAACCCCCGCCTCCGAAACACTCTTTACATCAAGGAGCGATGACCCTATTTCGCTCCCTCCGGCGGACCCGAAGTCCTCATAAGCGCTGCTAACGCCGGCCTGGGTTTAACTTTTGCAGGGGTCTACGTGAATTGCACACGTACCATAACCCCCTGGACCTGGTCCGTGAGCGGTCACCGGAACGTCCCGTCGCACTCGTGCGACCCGACGCGGTGTCCGTAGCGGCGCGCTGGTTCCAGGCTGAATTCAAGGGCGACGTCTTTTACGCGGTGAAGGCCAATCCTTCACCGTGGGTTCTCCGCGAGCTCGTGGAGGCCGGCGTCCGCTCGTTCGACGTGGCCTCGCTGAACGAGATCGAGCTGGTGGGCGAACACGCCCCAGGCTCGCGCATGGCCTTCATGCACCCGGTGAAAAGCCGCGTGGCGATCTCGGCCGCCTATTTCGATCACGGCGTGCGAACCTTCTCGTTCGACACCCATGAAGAGCTGGCCAAGATCCAGGACGCGACGGGCAACGCCAAGGACCTCAACCTGATCGTCCGCATGGGCGTGCAGGCCGAGGGCGCGGCCTATAGCCTGTCGGGCAAGTTCGGCGTCGAGCCGCACAATGCCCCCGAACTGCTGCTGGCCGCCCGCCGCGCGACCCAGGACCTGATGGGCGTTTCCTTCCATGTCGGCAGCCAGTGCATGCGCCCCACCGCCTACCAGGCGGCGATGGCCCAGGCCTCGCGGGCTTTGGTTCGCGCCGGCGTGCTGGCCGATGTCGTCGACGTGGGCGGCGGTTTTCCCTCGATCTACCCGGGCATGGTGCCGCCCGACATGTCGGAATATCTGGCCGCCATCGATCGTGGCTTCAACGACATGATGGTCCACGAGACCACGAAGCTGTGGTGCGAACCCGGTCGGGCCCTGGTGGCCGAGGCCTCGTCCCTGCTGGTCAAGGTCGAGCTGAAGAAGGGCGACGCGCTCTATCTGAACGACGGCTCCTACGGCTCGCTGTTCGACGCGGCGCACATGAAGTGGCCCTTTCCGGTCAAGCCCTACCGCAGGGACGGCGCCGAGGCGGCGGAGGAGGCCTTGCGCCCCTTCCGCTTCTACGGCCCCACCTGCGACAGCGTCGACCACATGCCGGGTCCCTTCTACCTGCCCGACAGCATCGACGAGGGCGACTATATCGAGATCGGCATGCTGGGCGCTTACGGCGTGGCGATGTCGACCCGCTTCAACGGCTTTGGCGAGATCGACACCGTCGAGGTACAGGACGCCCCGATGGCCTCGATGTACGGCCTGGCCAAGCGCTCGATCCCCACGCCCCGGCCCGAGGCCGAGGAACGCAAGATCGTCCGCTTCTCGCGGCCCAAGGGCGCGGCGGGCAAGAAGCGCCGTCGTCGCTGATCCGTCGCGGTTTTGTCCTAAACCCGCCCTGAGCTTTGTTGCTCGAGCTCTAACGCCGTCTCCCCGGCCCTCAGGTCGCGCGTAGCGCGCGCCTCAGGGCAAACTCCGGCCGGGCCCAAGTGAAGCCCAGAGCCTCTCTGGATGAATCTGGGTCGCGGCCTTCGCAGGGAAAACGGGGTTGGGTGTCTGGCGATAACAGATTAGAACCCCACCCGCTCGCCGGACGTTTGTCCGTCCGCGCCAATGCTATCGCCCCCACCGGTCGCTCCGTCCCGGTGGATGGCCGCTTCTAACGACGGGCGTCCAAAGTCAGGGAAACCGAAGCGATGAACGCTCCCGTTCCGAACAACACCAAGGCCGAGCTACTCCAGAACGTCGTCGAGCACATCGACATCGCCAGCTTCGACGCGCGCCCGATCATCGACGCCATGCGCAAGATGAGCTTCTCCAGCCGCGACACCGCCCGCGCCGCCGACATCTTCAACATGGCCCTGGCCGACCGCGACTGCTCGCCATGGCTGATCCTGGCCGGTTCCACCTCGGCCGGCGGCTGCATGCATGTGTACCGCGACATGGTGAAGAACGGCATGATTGACGCGGTGGTCGCCACCGGCGCCTCGATCGTCGACATGGATTTCTTCGAGGCCCTGGGCTTCAAGCACTACCAGGCCGCCGGCCAAGTCGACGACAACGTGCTGCGCGACAACTATATCGACCGCATCTACGACACCTATATCGACGAGGAAGAGCTCCAGAACT
>JACMOF010000092.1 GCA_014378155.1 Caulobacter sp.
GGCCCAACGCTACCCTAACCTGCCCGGCCGCACGCCGTACGCCATTTCCGTCGTATCGGGATCTACGATCGCTCGCGAGACCCTCACCAGCCTGGCCGATCTCACCGGGCAGGTCGCTGGCATGACCGTGACCAACCTGGGCCCCGGGCGCGACAAGATCCTGCTGCGCGGCCTCTCGGACGGCGCCTTCACAGGCCAGGCCCAGTCGATGGTGGCGCTCTATCTGGATGACGTGCCGATCACCTACAGCGCGCCGGACCCGGACCTGCGCCTGGCCGACATCGAGCGAGTCGAGGTCATGCGCGGCCCCCAGGGCACGCTCTATGGCGGTGGATCGTTGGGCGGGGTCCTGCGCATCGCCACGCGTAAGCCCGACCTCGACCGCTATCAAGCCAACGTCCAGGCGGGCCTGGCCTATATCTGGAACGGCGGGGTGGGCGACGAACTGGAGGCGACGGCTAACCTTCCCCTCATCCCCGGTCGGGTCGCCCTGCGCGCGGTCGCCTATCTCGACAGCCAGACCGGTTACATCGCCAACCCGACCCTCGGCCTCAAGCACGTCAATGGCTCCAAGCGCGAGGGCGTGCGGGCTACCCTGCGGGCGGCGCTCTCGCCGCATTGGACGGCCACGCTGGGTCTGACCACCCAGTCGATCAACAACAGCGACACTCAATACGGCCTGCGTCGTCTGGGGCCGCGTCTGCGCGACAACGCCGTGCGCGAGCCGCACGACAACGATTTCGACGACGTCTCCCTGACCCTGGCGGGAAGCGGCGGCTGGGGGCGGTTGACCGGATCGGTGTCGCGCCTGTCGCACCATTTCGACAGCCGTTATGACGCCACTTCGGTAGCGACACTATACGGGCTCCGCGGCGGCCCGGCGGCGTTCGACGAGGAAAAAGCCATTGACCTGACGGTTGGGGAGGTCACCTACGCCACGCCGAGCGAGCATCGGATTCATGGCCTGGTCGGCGCTTTCGGCTCGACCGGGGCGATCCACCTGCACAGCCTGCTACACGGGCTCACGGCGTCGGGTCTGACCGGCTACGACGAGCAGCGACGCGACAAGATCAACGAGACAGCGCTCTATGGCGAGGTCACGTTCGACGCCACCAAGCGTCTATCGGCGACCGCCGGCCTTCGCTGGTTCGACTTCCGGTTCGACACCGACTCCCGGATCCTCCAGACGACCGGCCAGCGCGTATTCAGTGGCTCGGACAACGCCACAGGCCTCTCACCCAAGATCCTGCTCAGCTACGCAGCACGGCCTGGTTTGCTGTTCTACGCCCAAACCGCCGAGGGCTACCGACCCGGCGGGTTCAATACCGCTGGCCGGATCGGCCAGGCCTTCGACGTCGCCGGAGCGCCAGCGCGTCGATACCAGGCCGACGAGCTTTGGAACTATGAGCTCGGCGTCAAGCTGCGGGGCTGGGACGATCGCCTACAGGCGCGGGTCGCCTTATTCTACGCGACTTGGGAAGCGGTGCAGAGTGACCAGTACCTGGCCGACGGCACGGCCTTCACGGCCAATATCGGCAACGGAGCCAACCGGGGTGTCGAGGCGGAGGCCGCCCTGCGCCTGAACGACCAGATCGACCTGCGCGCCGCCGCCCTGCTGAACGATCCGCAGATCACCCGTCAGAACCTCGACTTCAGTTCACGCCACGACGCCAGCCTTCCTGGCGTGGCTCGGACCTCGGCCAGCATCGCCGCCGACTATCATCGCCCCCTGCCCCATGAGCTGACCCTGCGCCTGCAAGGCCAAGCGACCTATGTCGGAGCTTCTTATGTGACCTTCGACGCCGACAAAATGCATGAGATGGGCGAATATCTGGGCCTTCGCGGCGTCGCCAGCCTGGAGGCCGGGGACTGGACCCTCGCCGCGACGGTGGACAATCCGTTGGGCGCGCACGCCAACAGTTTCTCGTTCGGCAACCCGTTCCTGATCACCCGCGACCAGATCATCACCCCGCCTCGGCCGAGGACCATCGCCCTGCGAATGTCCGCACGCTTCTAGACCAGCCGATAGACCAGCCGAGGCTAGGGTCTGTGTTCAGTTAGGGGATTCCCAAATATGCGGCTGAGTGATTCATAGGAGGTCGGCTTCGAGGAGGGCTGGCTGATACGTCGCTACGGACTGCGGGACGACCAATGGGAGCGGATCAAGGATAGTCTTCCGGGCCGTGAAGGTCATGTTGGCGGGACGGCGAAGGACAAACGGCTGACGGTCGTGTGCGCGTTATAGATTTGGAGACAGCCGGGTCGTCCGCCCACGACGTCTGCAGGATCGGCTGGCAGGACGTGGCGCTCGGAGGCGACGGGCGGCGGGCCGTCAACGATGAGCGCGGCGCGGTCTTCCTCGATCCTGGCCGCCCCATCTCGTCGGCGACCATGGCGGTTCATCACATCGTCGATGCGGACGTCGCCGGTGCGAAGTTCTGGAAAGACGCCGCACCATCCATCCTGAAGCCGGCGGGCGGCGTTCGAGCAACGGTATTGCACGCCGCGACTGGCGGACGGCGCGCGTTGGATCTGCACCTGGAAATGCGCCTTGCGCCTCTGGCCCGACCTGCCGGGATTTTCGAACCAGATGCTGCGCAACGAGCGGATGCCCGAAGGCTTGAACCGCCAGCTTTGCCTGCCCGCTCATCGCGCCATGCCCGACGCCTATGTCACCGCCCCTCACCTGCGAGACATGCTGAACATCGTCTCGGTCGAGCAATTGCTGGCCTGGAGCGACGAGCCGGGCCTGTTGCCGCGCATCCCAAAGGGGGCCAATCGCGGCAATCCCTGGTCGCGCCTGGGCGTCGATGCGCTCATCGGTTTCACAAAGGATTGTGACGTCGACATCCGATTCAGCGCGAAAATCGAGCTACGCCGCAGAGGCGAGCTTTCCGATCTTGCCTCGCCGGTCTCCGTGCAACAGAGCCTGCTCTGAGACGTCATTGGCGCCCTCGGCGGAATGAGCGCGACGCTTCCGAACCTCGATCCGGGACATTCGAGTCTCTGGGCGAGACCAGCCTGCGCCGCCTCCAGCAGGGGGATGGCGGCGCCGGGCAGTCGTCGCCAGACCCTAGGTCAGGTCCAGCACGACCACGGCCTTGGCCGGCAGGGTGACGGTCAGCGTGGCGCCCTTGATCTGCGCGTCGTTGAAAGCGGCGGGCTTGACGACGTTTGGCGCGTCGAACGTGTTGTGAGCGCTCATGGTCGAGGCGGTCAGCACCCTGCCCTTCGCGCTCTTGCCGGCCACACCCGCGAGCTTGATCTTCACGGTGGCCGGCGTGTTCGGATTCAGGTTCACCAACGCCACGTGCACCACGCCAGCCGTGTCGCGTCCCGCCGAGGCGCTGACGGAAGGCACGCTGTCCTTGCCCATCACATAGGCGGGGCCATCAACCTCGAGCGGCAGCGACGTCGCGCCCTGGAACGGCTTGTACAGATCGTAGACCCAGTAGGTCGGGGTCAGGACCATCCTGTCCTTGTCGGTCAGGATCATCGCCTGCAGCACATTGACCATCTGGGCGATGGCGGTCAGCCGCACCCGGTCGGCGTGCTTGTGGAAGATGTTCAGGGTCGCGGCGGCCGCCACGGCGTCGCGCATGGTGTTCTGCTGATAGAGGAAACCCGGATTGGTGCCGGGCTCGACATCATGCCAGATCCCCCACTCGTCGACGGCCAGGCCGACGCGCTTCTGCGGGTCGTACTTGTCCATGATCGCGCTGTGTTTGGTGATCATCTCGTCCATGCGCAGCGCCTGCACCATGGTGTCGGCCCAGACCTGCTCGTCGAACTTCGTGGCCGAACCCTTGATCGACCACCGGCCGCTGGGGATGGTGTAATAGTGGACGCTGATCTGGTCCATGTTCTTGGCCGCGCCGGCCATCATGGTCTCGGTCCAGCTATAGTCGTCGCTATTGGCGCCGCCGGCGATCTTCTGGGTCTTGGTTCCCTGAGGCACACGGATGAATTCGGCGAAGTTGCGATAGAGGTCGTTATAGTGGGCCGCAGTCATCTGGCCGCCACAGCCCCAGTTCTCATTGCCAACGCCGAAATAGTCGAGCTTCCACGGCTGCTCGCGGCCGTTGGCGCGGCGCAGGTTGGCGATCGTCGATTTGGTGGGCGAGACCATGTATTCGACCCACTCGGCCATCTCCTGGGGCGAGCCGGTGCCGACGTTGCCGGCGACATAGGTCTTGGCGCCAATGAGTTCGGCGAATTCCATGAATTCGTTCGTGCCGAAGGCGTTGGTCTCTTCGACCCCGCCCCAGCTCACATTGACCTTGGTCGGGCGCTTGTCGCGCGGGCCCACCCCCTCGCGCCAGTGATAGTCGTCGGCGAAGCAACCGCCGGGCCAGCGCACCAGCGGCACCTTGATGGCTTTCAGCGCCGCGACGACGTCGTTGCGGTAGCCCTTGGTGTTGGGGATCTTGCTGTCCTCCCCAACCCAGACACCCTCGTAGATGCCCCGGCCCAGATGCTCGGCGAACTGGCCGTACACCTCGGGCTGGATGACCGCGCCGGGCTGGTCGGCGTGCAAGGTCGCGGTGACGGCGGTCTGGGCGCTCGCGACGCCGGTGGCCAGGATCGCGATGGCGGCGCCCGCGACGAGCGCGTGCTTCAGCGTGGTCAGCTTCACGTAGTTTCCTCCAGGTTTCCTCGCCGGTTGACCGGCTCGTTGGCGTTCGCGACCGGGGCAAGGCCCCTGTCGCCTTAGTGGTTGTCGCGCGGCAGGCCCTTGGTCTGGGCGATGCGCTGGTACTTGACCGCAGGCTCCAGCACCGCACCGGTTTCCATCTGGCCGACGATGGCCCGTTGGATCTCCTGCCAGGGCGTCTGGCTTTCGGGATAGACAAAGCCCCCTGCCCGATCGAGCGCCGCGCGACGCGCGACGATCTCTTCCGGCGTCACCAGCACATCGACCCTCGACTTGCGCAGGTCGACTCGCACCCGGTCGCCGGACTTCAGCAAGGCCAGGCCTCCGCCAGCGGCGGCTTCGGGTGGGGCGTTGAGGATCGACGGCGAGCCCGAAGTGCCCGACTGGCGCCCGTCGCCGATGCAGGGCAACTGATGGACGCCGCGCTTGATCAAGTAATCAGGGGCTCGCATGTTCACGACCTCGGCCGCGCCGGGATAGCCTATCGGTCCGGCGCCGCGCATGAACAGCACACTACGCTCGGTGATGCCCACCGATGGATCGTCGATCCGCCGGTGATAGTCCTCTGGCCCGTCGAACACGATCGCGTCGCCTTCGAAGGCGTCTGGATCGTCGGGGTCGGAAAGGTAGCGATCGCGGAATTCGGCGGTGATGACGCTGGTCTTCATGATCGCCGAATTGAACAGATTGCCGCGCATGACCACGAAGCCGGCCCGCTGGACCAGCGGCTTGTCGAAGGGCCGTATGACCGCCTCGTCTTCGATGATGGCGTCCCGGCAGGCGTCGCCCAGGCTTTGACCCGAGACCGTCAAGGCGTCCTCGCGGATCAGGCCTTGGCTCATCAGCTGATTGACCACGGCCGGCACGCCGCCGGCCCGGTAGTAGTCCTCCCCGAGATATTCGCCAGCCGGCTGCAGATTGACCAGCAGCGGCACCTCTTCACCATAGGTCTGCCAATCGTCGACGCTCAGCTCCACACCGATGTGGCGGGCCAAGGCGTTGAGATGGATCGGGGCGTTGGTCGAGCCGCCGATCGCTGAATTGACAACCACGGCGTTGAGGAAGGCGTCGCGGGTTAGTATGTCGGACGGCTTGATGTCCTGGCTGACCAGATCGACGATCCGAAGGCCCGTCTCGTAGGCGTTCTGTTGCCTGTCGCGGTAGGGCGCGGGAATGGCCGCCGAACCGGTCAGCGACATGCCCAGCACCTCGGTCAGCGAATTCATGGTCGTGGCCGTGCCCATGGTGTTGCAGTAGCCCGTCGAGGGGGCTGAACTGGCGACCAGCTTGATGAAGCCGGCGCGGTCGATCTCGCCGGCCGCCAGCAGCTCGCGGGCCTTCCAGACGATGGTGCCCGAGCCGGTGCGTTCGCCCTTGTACCAACCGTTCAGCATGGGGCCGACCGACAGGGCGATGGCGGGAATATTGACCGTGGCGGCGGCCATCAGACAGGCTGGGGTGGTCTTGTCGCAGCCGACCGTCAGTACGACGCCGTCGATCGGATAGCCGTAGAGCGTCTCGACCAGGCCCAAATAGGCCAGATTGCGGTCCAGGCCGGCGGTCGGTCGCTTGCCGGTTTCCTGGATGGGGTGGACCGGGAATTCCAGGGCGATGCCGCCTGCCGTGCGGATGCCCTCGCGGACGCGCTCGGCCAGGACCAGATGGTGACGGTTGCAGGGCGAGAGGTCGCTGCCGGTCTGGGCGATGCCGATGATCGGCTTGCCCGACTGCAGCTCGTCCAGAGACAGGCCGAAATTCAGGTAGCGCTCAAGATAGAGCGCCGTCATGTCCGCGTTGTCCGGGTTGTCGAACCAGGCGCGCGAACGAAGGGCGCGGGGCGGAACAGCGTTAGAGCTCATGACGATCCTTGGCACGGCGACACCGGAAGGGTCCGTCGCGACGTACTGACTATTGATCCGCCACGTCAGCGGGTCAGCGACATCCGACCGTCTCATTCCAGTTCATTTGTCTGACTATACCGAGCACTCCCATGCGTCAACGCGGAGCCACGCCGCTGACAACGGCCATGAGCCGCTTTCTCAAAGGGAAGGCAGCGCTACCTATTTTCGGCCAATGGGCAATCCAAGGCAATTCACGCGGAAATCCGCCTGCGTAGCGCAGCTTGCGCGTCTACCTCTTCGGATCGATCGCCGCGCGGGTATCCTGCAGCGCCAGACTGACCAAACGCTCCATGGCTTCACGAGCCTGGTCGGGGCGAGCTGCGGCGATGGCGTCGAACACCATCCAGTGCTCGGGCATCGGATCGCGCGGCAGCTCGCGCTTGCGCTGCTTGAAGATCGTCGTCCAGCGGACGGCCGCTCCGATGCTGCTGCTCAGCGTGAACAGCGGCGCATTGCAGGTCGCTTCCAGCACGGTGTCATGGAAATCGCGGTCGGCGGCCTGGCCAGCCTCGGTGGCCAGGGTCTCGTGCTGCATCTGGATCAGGGCCTGGCGCATCCGCTCCAATTGCAGCGCGTCGCGGCGCTCGGCGGCCAGGGCGGCGGGCGCCGGCTCGACGGTCATCCGCAATTCATAGAGGCCCTTGAGGAACTCCTCGCTTGGCTCCGACACGAAGAGCCAGGCCAAGACCTCCGGGTCCAGCAAGCTCCATCGGGCGCGGGGGGTGACCCGAGTGCCAGTCTTCGGCCGGCTCTCGACCAGGCCCTTGGCGGCCAGGATGCGGATGGCCTCACGGTAGGCGCTGCGGGAGACCTGCAGCTGTTCGCTGGAATCGATCTCATTGTTGAGAATGTCGCCTGGCGCATATTGCCCTGAGACGATGGCCACGCCGAGTGTGCGGGCGATCGAGCCGTGGATGCGCCCCCGGTGCGGCTCGCGCCCCGGATCGCCGTCGCCCATCGTGTCTTTCGTCTTTCGCACGTGCCCTCTGCTCCGCCTCGGCCCCTCGGGCGGCCGGCTATCGTCCATCGCTTCCGGCCATCTCGCGGCGACACTAGGAAGACAATTTGTCTGACGACAAGAAAATTTCAGGGTCGACCATGGCCCGGCCACGATCCGGCCAGACTCGCGAGTAACACAATGATTACGACAGGCGACAGGTGGTGGTGTTTTACCAGGGTCGAAATTCTAAGCGTTTTTCTTTCCTGTTCTTGCGGCCTCCGCCACGGAAGCTAGTTTGACAGCTCATCTAAATTGCTATTTGTCAGACTTAATGGCGGACGGCGCGTGAGGCGGATAGAGCATGGTGTTTCGGTTCGTGCAGTTGAAGGAACCGGACCGGCGAACCCTCGCCGCGGTCAACGACGCCGGCCGGGCCCGCCGCGTGGAAGTGGCCGATACGCTCTATGATCTTGCTCAGATGGCGCTTGGCGTCGGCGCCACCCTAGTCGAGGCGGCGCAGTCGAGCCCGCTGGGCGAAGAGATCGACATCCCCTCGGCGCTCGCCGATGGCCGGGTCCTGGCTCCCATCGACCATGTTGACCCCGCCCACCTCATCCTGACCGGCACGGGCCTGACCCATCTGGGTTCGGCCGAAGGGCGTGACAAGATGCACAAGGCCGCCCAGGCCGGAGAACAGCTCACCGACTCCATGCGCATGTTCCTGATGGGCGTCGAGGGCGGAAAGCCCGCCCCAGGCGCCGTCGGGGCGCAGCCGGAATGGTTCTACAAGGGCGATGGCTCGCACGTGGTCGGGCCGGGCAGTCCCCTCACCTCGCCCGCCTTCGCCCAGGACGGCGGCGAGGAGCCCGAGATCGCGGGCGTCTATCTGATCGGATCGGACGGTTCGCCCCACCGCCTGGGCTTTTGCCTGGCCAACGAGTTTTCCGACCATATCGTCGAGCGTGGGAACTATCTGTGGCTGGCTCACTCCAAGCTGCGCCAAGCTGCCCTGGGTCCCGAGCTGCTGACCGGCGAACTGCCCGCCGACGTCCGCGGCGCCAGCCGCATACTGCGCGGCAATGAGATCGTCTGGGAAAAGCCTTTCCTGTCGGGCGAGGTCAACATGTCCCACACCATCGCCAACCTCGAACATCACCATTTCAAGTACGACCTGTTTCGTCGCCCAGGCGATATTCACATCCACTTCTTCGGCGCCGCCACCCTGTCGTTCTCCGAGGGGTTCCAGACCAAGCTGGACGACATTTTCGAGATCAGCGCCGCGCCCTTCCTCTACCCCGCCCGAAACAGCCTGGCCCAGGCGCAGCCACGTCAGGTGACGGTGCGCAGTCTGTGACGGTCTGAAAGCTCGGCATCGCGATTGAAACGTGCAGGGCCAGTTGAAACTGTCACACGGCGCCGCCAAATTGTGGACCGATGTGACCCCGATCCTTGAGGCGCCTGGCGCCGAGCCTCCCGGTCGCTACAACGCCTTCGCCAATCTGATCGCCAACCGTCAAAAGCGACGTGGATATCAGCCCGTTGCGCCACGTCCGCCGCCCCCCTTTTGGGGCGAAGGGCGTTGCGCCAGCCCTTGTGGAACAAGCGAGTATCCAAATGTCAGACGCCGCGCTGCGAGCTCTCAATCCCGCCACCAACGAGGCCTTCGGGCCAAGCTTCGTCGAGCCGGACGCGGCGGCGATCGCCGCAGCCTGCGCCGCCGCAGCGGCCGCCTTTGACGTCTATCGCGAGACCGACCTGGAAACCCGAGCGGCGTTTCTGGAGGCGATCGCCAGCGAGATCGAGGCGATCGGCGACCCACTGATCGAGACCGCCATGGCCGAGACCGGCCTGCCGCAGGCCCGGCTGACCGGAGAGCGCGGCCGCACGACCGGTCAGCTCCGGCTGTTCGCGCAGGTGGTGCGGCGCGGCGACTGGATCGGCGCGCGCATCGACCCGGCCCAGCCCGACCGCAAGCCCATGCCGCGTTCGGACCTGCGCCAGCGTTTCATTCCGTTGGGTCCCGTGGTGGTGTTCGGCGCCAGCAACTTCCCACTGGCCTTCTCGA
>JACMOF010000093.1 GCA_014378155.1 Caulobacter sp.
CAGGGACCGCCGCCCATCCGGTCGTTTCGTCCAAGAACGATGCGGCTCTGCGGGACGAGACCCTGGCGGCCCTGCGGCGTTAGAGCATTTCCCGACCTGACTGCGTCAGGCCGTGAGCTCTAATCTTCTGTTTTAACGCATTTTTCTTCACGCGAACCGGAACCACTTCGCTCGAAAATGCTCTAGCCTGGTGTTCGAAAGGCTTGATCATATCGGTCCTCCCTTGTGTTTTTCTTGTCTTCAGGCCGCCGCGCTGAGGCCATCCAACAGTCGCACCTCGACCGACACGTTCAGCTTGGCCTCGCCCGGATCGTCCAGAATGGTGCCCGAGATCGGCTTGGCCTCGCTGGGGGTGCGGGTATGGGCCACAAGAATGAGGTCCGGCGACTCCGCCAGGCCGTTGGTAGGGTCGAACTCGGTCCAGCCCAGGCCGGGAAGGAAGACCTCGCACCAGGCGTGGGTGGCGCCCGCGCCCCGCAGGGCTGAGCTTGGTCCGCTATAGATGTAGCCCGTGGCGAACACCGCAGCATAGCCTAGCCGGCGCAAGGCCTCGACCATCAGCCAGGCGAAGTCGCGGCAAGTGCCGCTGCCCAGGCTGATGGTCTCGGCGGGCGCTTGCGTACCGGCCTCGGGCCGGGCTTGATAGGTAAAGTGGTCGTGGATCGTGCGGTTCATCCGCAGCAGGAAGTCGATCGCCGGCTCGTCGGGCCGTTCCATCTGCTGGCGCAGCCAGCGCAGCAGCACGCGGTCGCCGTCGTCGGTGGCCGGGGTGATGAACGGGTTCAGCACCGCCCGGTCCTCGCGCGAATAGACGATGGGCGAGATGGTGTGAGGATCGTCGATCTGCAACGATGTGAGGGGCGCGGGAAAGCGGTCGATGATCAGGCGGCTGGTGATGGTCAAGCCGTCGGCCTCGCCACGCGGGGTGAACCAGCAGACGCAGTTGCCAACGGCGTCGTAGGTCCAGCGGGTCTCGCCGGGCAGGGAGGTTTGCAGCGACGCCTTGACGATGCGGATGGCATGGCTGTCGCGCGGCCGGATCAGCAGCCGGTGAGCCCCGAACCCGACCGGCCGGGCGTAGGCGTACCGCGTTTCATGAAGAATGCCGAGCCGCGCCATGGGCCAAAATAACCCGAGGAAACCCGCTTCGTTCCGTCACAGCCAGGTGATCGCAGTCGACAGAACAAAATAAGAACAATAGGATAGGGGAATGGCTATCCTCGATCTGAAACGCAAGCTCGCCATCCTCTCCGACGCGGCGAAGTACGACGCTTCCTGCGCCTCGTCGGGCGCCCAGAAGCGAAACTCGACGGACGGCAAGGGCGTTGGCTCGACGGAGGGGATGGGCATCTGCCACGCCTACGCGCCGGACGGGCGGTGCATCAGCCTGCTCAAGATCCTGCTGACCAACTTCTGCATCTATGACTGCGCCTACTGCGTCAACCGGGTGTCGTCCAATGTCACCCGGGCGCGATTCACGGTGAAGGAGGTCGTCGACCTCACCCTGAACTTCTACAAGCGCAACTATATCGAGGGGCTGTTCCTGTCGTCGGGGGTGATCCGCACCGGCGACTACACGATGGAAGAGATGGTGCGGGTGGCCAAGAGCCTGCGGCTGGACCATGACTTCCGTGGCTATATCCACCTGAAACTGATCCCCGAGGCCTCGCCGGAGTTGGCGGCTGGGGCGGGGCTGTATGCCGACCGGGTGTCGATCAATGTCGAGCTGCCGCTGGACGAGAGCCTGGCGGCCTTGGCGCCGGAGAAGGACGCAGCCGGCATCAAGAAGGCCATGGGCCGCATGCGGCTGGCCATCGAGGATCGCAACGAGCCCGTCAAGGTCGGGCGCGCCAAGCCTCGCAAGTTCGCCACCGGCCAGTCGACCCAGTTGATCATCGGCGCCGACGCCACCAAGGACGGCGACATCTTGGCCCGCAGCGCGGCGCTGTATGGCTCCTACCAGCTTAAGCGCGTCTACTATTCGGCCTTCAGCCCTATGGCCGACAGCAGCGCCCGCCTGCCGTTGATCCGCCCGCCGCTGGTGCGCGAGCACCGGCTCTATCAAGCCGACTGGCTGATGCGGTTCTACGGTTTTAGCCAGGGCGAGATCGTCGCGCCGGGCGAGGACCTGGATCTGACCATGGACCCCAAGACCGCCTGGGCCCTGCGAAACCTGGGCGACTTCCCGGTGGACGTCAACACCGCCGATCGCGAGACCCTACTGCGCACGCCGGGCCTGGGGACCAAGGGGGTCGACCGCATTCTGCTGGCCCGGATCCAGACGCGGCTCACCCTGGAAGACGTCAAGCGCGTCTGCGGTTCGGTCAAGCGCGCCAAGCCGTTCATCGTCACCGCCGACTGGACGCCAGGAGCCGCCACGGACGGCGCGGGCCTGCGGGCGTCGCTGGTGGAGCCACAGCAGCTGAGCCTGTTCTGATGCGGGTCGTGCGGCTGGAGTCCGAGATCGATTTCGACGGCTGGCGCGACGCGGCCCGGGCGCTGCGGGCCGAAGGCGTGGCGCCGGAGGCGGTCGTGTGGACGGTGGAGCGGGACCTGTTTGAGGGCGCCGGTTCTTTCCCTCCCCATAAAGGGGAGGGAAGGGCGCCTGAAATAGGAGAGGGAAGAATTCTTAAGGTCCCCGCCGCCTTCGTCGATCTCGCCAAGACTGTCATCCTTCACCGCTCGCCCGAGCGCCTGTCGCTGCTCTACCGCATCCTCCACCGCCTTGAGGCCCAGCCCAAGCTGTTGGCCAACCCCGCCGACGTCAATGTCGCCAAGGCCCGCGACATGGCCAAGAACGTGGGCCGGGCGATCCACAAGATGCACGCCTTCGTCCGCTTCCGCCTGGTGGAGGACGTGACGCCCGAGACCTTCGTCGCCTGGTTCGAGCCTGCCCACCGGGTCACCGAGGCGGCGTCGCCGTTCTTCGCCCGGCGGTTCGCCAACATGAATTGGTCGATCCTGACCCCCGACGCCTGCGTCCACTGGGACCGCAGCTTCCTGACGATGTCGCCCGGCGCCGATCCGGCCGACGCGCCGTCGCAGGATGCCCAGGAGGAGATGTGGCGCACCTATTACGCCTCGATCTTCAACCCGGCCCGGCTGAACCCGGTGATGATGAAACAGGAGATGCCCAAGCGCTATTGGCGGAACCTGCCGGAGGCGGCGCTCATTCCGCAGCTGATCGAGCAAGCCCAGAACCAGACCGATCTGATGGTCACCGCCCAACCGACCAAGCCCTCGGAACGGGTGCTCAAGGCCGCCTTGCGCCATAGCCGCGATGGCTCTTACGGCGAGAGCAACCTGGCCAACCTGGAAGAGGTGGCCGCCGGGGTGCAGGTCTGCCGCCGCTGCGACCTGTGGCGCGACGCCACCCAGGGCGTGCCGGGCGTCGGGCCGGCCCTCCTGAGTGGAAGAGCGGCCAATCTGATGATCGTCGGCGAGCAGCCGGGCGACCAGGAGGATTTGCAGGGCGCGCCCTTCGTTGGTCCCGCCGGCCAGCTTTTGGCCAAGGCCATGGCCGAGGCCGGCGTCGTTCGCGCCCAGACCTTCGTCACCAACGCCGTCAAGCATTTCAAGCACGAGCCGCGCGGCAAGCGGCGGATCCACAAGACCCCCGACCGGGGCGAGGTCCAGGCTTGCCGTTGGTGGCTCGACGCCGAGCGCCGGCTGGTAGCACCCAAGGTGATCCTCGCCTTGGGCGCGACGGCCGGACTGGCGGTGTTCGGCAAGGCCGTGCCGATCGGCCAGAGCCGGGGCCAACCCCAACCGCTGAGCGACGGCGGCCAGGGCCTGGTCAGCTGGCATCCCTCATACCTGCTGCGCGTGCCCGACCCCGACGCCAAGGCTCGCGCCTATGCACAGCTGGTCGAGGACTTGAAGCAGGCCTGGACGCTGGCGGGAGAAGCGTTCTAGGCCGCGAATCCCGCCTCGGCGAAGGCCAGCATGCGGGAGAGCAGCGCTTCGACGTCGGCCTCGCTGGTCGCGCCTTCCGACAGTACGTTCAGGCGGTCGAACTCTGCGAAGCGGTTGTTGTGCAGCATGCCCAAGGTGAAGTGCAGCCGCCAGTAGATTTGCTCGGCCGGCAAGTCTGGACGCGCCTTCAGCAGGGCGTCGGAGAAGCGGCGCAGGTGGGTGACGTCGGTCTGCAGCACCTTGCGGATCTCATCGGTGCCCTCGCTGCGGGCCCGGATCAGGAACTGCAACGAGATGCGGCGCTCATGGTCGGGGGCCAGCCACTTCAGCGGCGGGGTCAGC
Source organism: Caulobacter sp. (assembly GCA_014378155.1). Taxonomy (GTDB): domain Bacteria; phylum Pseudomonadota; class Alphaproteobacteria; order Caulobacterales; family Caulobacteraceae; genus Caulobacter. The sequence continues at coordinate 4,258 of JACMOF010000093.1, forward strand.
AGGGCGGCCAGGATTTCGCGCACCGGGGGCGAACCCGCGTGGCGGTCGATGGCCTCGTGCAGCTTCTTGGCCCGTTCGCGGTTCAGCTCGACCGTGCGGCGACGGAAGATCTCGTAGATCAGAGCGTCCTTGGAGCCAAAATGATAGTTCACCGAGGCCAGGTTCACCCCCGCCGCCGCGGTGATGTCGCGCACCGACACGTTCTGGAAGCCGTGCAGCGCGAACAGACGCTCGGCGGCCACGAACACCAGGTTCTTGGTGACGGCCTCGTTGTCGATGCTCTCGATGTCGGCCTCGGGCGCTTGGGCAGCGGCCACGGCCTCGCTCTTCGGACTCACGGACGGTATCCCCCTTTACCTGCGGGGAAGTCTTACGGCCGTTCGAAATTGGCGCAAGCGTCAAGATGGGCGGTGGGCGGAGGAAAGTGACGGGCGCCCGCCTTATCGGCTGCGGCCGCGATCCTACAGGGCCAGGGAGCGGGTGTCGCGCTGGCCGTTGTAATAGTGCGACAGGGCCGCCGCGAAAACCTCTGGGGTGGACGCGGCCTGCTCGAACAGCGTCAGGCTGGACTGAAACTTGATGTCGTCGGGCGCGCCGAAGATGGTGTGGGCCGAGCGGCCCTCCACCGCGTTGACGGCCTCGACGGCCCTGACCAGGCGCGGGCCCAACACCGGATGGTCCAGATAGGCCCGGGCCTCGTCAAGCGAGCCGATAGCGTAGCGTTGCGAGGTGGCGCTGAAGCCGAGTCCGGCCACCTGCGGGAAGATGAACCACATCCAGTGGCTAGCCTTGCGGCCGCGGCGAAGCTCAGCCAAGGCGGTGTCATAGGTCGACGCCTGGGCGGTCACGAAGCGGTCGAGGTCGTGCGGATCGTTGATGGTTCGCCGCCGTTGCAAGGGCTTGCCATGGGCAACGCCAGAGGGCTCGAGACTGTTCACAAGCGGACGTCGGGAAGGACTGTTGGGGGCGGGTTGCTGCCGGAGTTTCCTTCTCCCCCTTGCGGGAGAAGGTGGCCTGCGAAGCAGGTCGGATGAGGGGTCGAAAGCCTTGTCCGGACAGGTCCGAGAGACCCCTCACTGGTCGCTGCGCGACCACCTTACCCAGGGGGAGGCTTTGGAAGGAGCCGACGTCCATGCCCGAAGACCGCAAACCCAGGCCGCGCTGCCCGGTCGACCGCCGCCTCCACGACCTCGAAGCCGCCAAGTACTCCTGAACGATCTGGCCAGGCCCGAAGCGGCGTGCGAGCCGGACCAGGCCGACTAGCCTCGCACCAGTTCCCGCATCGCCTTGTCCAGGCCGTCGATGGTCAGGGGGAACATCCGGTTGTTCATCAACTGCTTCATCACCCCAATCGACTGGGTGTAGTCCCAGTGCCGCTCGGGCGTCGGGTTCAGCCAGACGGCGCTCTGGTAGATGTCGGTCAGGCGGGTCATCCAGATGGCCCCCGCCTCTTCGTTCCAATGCTCGACGCTGCCGCCCGGATAGGTGATCTCGTAGGGGCTCATGGTGGCGTCCCCGACGAAGATCACCTTGTAGTCGTGGGGGAACTTGTTGAGCACCTCGAAGGTCGGGGTCTTCTCGGCTTGGCGGCGGCGATTGTCCTTCCAGACGGCCTCGTACAGGCAGTTGTGGAAATAGAAGAATTCCAGGTGCTTGAACTCGGTCTTGGCGGCGGAAAACAGCTCCTCGCAGAGCTTGATATGGCCGTCCATCGAACCGCCGATGTCGAAGAACAACAGAACCTTGATGGTGTTGCGCCGCTCGGGGCGCATCTGGATGTCGAGATAGCCCTTTTCCGCTGTGCCGCGGATCGTGCCGTTGAGGTCCAGCTCCTCCTGCGCGCCCTGGCGGGCGAACTTGCGCAGGCGGCGCAGGGCCACCTTGATGTTGCGGGTGCCCAGCTCGACGCTGTCGTCGGGGTTCTTATATTCGCGCTTGTCCCCGACCTTGACGGCCTTGCCGTGCCGGCTCTTGTCCTGGCCGATGCGGACGCCCTCGGGGTTGTAGCCGTTGTTTCCGAAGGGAGAGGTGCCGCCCGAGCCGATCCATTTTGAGCCGCCCTCGTGGCGCTCCTTCTGTTCCTTCAGGCGCTCCTGCAGGGTCTCCATCAGCTTGTCGAAGCCGCCCATGGCCTCGATCTGGGCCTTCTCTTCGTCGGTCAGGAACTTCTCGGTCAGGGCCTTTAGCCACTCGGCCGGGATGTCGGCTGTCAGGCCGTCTTCGACCGTTTCCAACCCCTTGAACACATGGCCGAACACTCGGTCGAATTTGTCGAGGTTCTTCTCGTCCTTCACCAGGCTGGCCCGCGACAGGAAATAGAAGTCCTCGATGCGGCGATCGATGACGTCCTTGTCCAGCGCCTCCATC
>JACMOF010000007.1 GCA_014378155.1 Caulobacter sp.
CGGCGACGAGGTCAACGACCTCGCCAGTGCTGGCGTTGAGGCCGAAGCCGGCCGGAGCCGCACGGACCTCGTTGATCACAACGGAGCCTTCGAGACCAGCGTTGAACGCGATCTGGCGAAGCGGCTCTTCGAGCGCGCGGAGCACGATCTGTGCGCCGGTGCGCTCGTCACCCTCGAAGTTGTCGAGGTTGATGGCCTTCGCGCCGTGGAGGAGGGCAACGCCGCCGCCGGGCACGATGCCCTCTTCGAGCGCTGCGCGAGTGGCCTGGAGGGCATCCTCGACGCGGTGCTTCTTCTCTTTGACTTCGGTCTCGGTGGCTGCGCCGACCTTGATCACGGCAACCCCGCCGGCCAGCTTGGCCAGACGTTCTTGCAGCTTTTCCTTGTCGTAGTCCGACGTGGTGTCTTCGATCTGGCGCTTGATCTGGGTGATGCGCGCTTCGATCGCGGTCTTCTCGCCGACGCCGTCCACGATGGTGGTGTCGTCCTTGGTGATGGTGACCTTCTTGGCCTTGCCGAGCATGTCGAGCGACACGTTCTCGAGCTTGATGCCCAGGTCTTCCGACACGACTTGGGCGCCGGTCAGGATGGCCAGGTCTTCCAGCATCGCCTTGCGACGATCACCAAAGCCCGGGGCCTTGACGGCGGCGACGCGCAGGCCGCCCCGCAGCTTGTTGACCACCAGGGTGGCCAGGGCTTCGCCCTCGACGTCTTCGGCGATGATCACCAGGGGACGGCCCGACTGGACGACGGCTTCGAGCACCGGCAGCAGCGGCTGCAGCGACGAGAGCTTCTTTTCGAACAGCAGGATGAGCGGCTCTTCGAGCTGAACTTCCATCTTGTCGGCGTTGGTGATGAAGTAGGGCGACAGGTAGCCGCGGTCGAACTGCATGCCCTCGACGACGTCGAGTTCGGTCTCGGCGGTCTTGGCTTCCTCGACGGTGATGACGCCTTCGTTGCCGACCTTGTCCATGGCCTTGGCGATCATCTCGCCGACGTCCTTGTCGCCATTGGCCGAGATGGTGCCGACCTGAGCGATTTCGGTGTTGGTCGTGACCTTCTTCGACGACGCCTTGATGTCGGCGACGACGATGGCGACGGCCTTGTCGATCCCGCGCTTCAGGTCCATCGGGTTCATGCCGGCGGCGACCGACTTGAGGCCTTCCTGCACGATGGCCTGGGCCAGGACGGTGGCGGTGGTGGTGCCGTCGCCGGCCTTGTCATTGGTCTTCGAAGCGACTTCGCGGATCATCTGCGCGCCGAGGTTCTCGAAGCGGTCAGCCAGTTCGATTTCCTTGGCGACCGAGACGCCGTCCTTGGTCGAGCGCGGGGCGCCGAAGGACTTTTCGATCACGACATTGCGGCCCTTGGGGCCGAGGGTCACCTTCACCGCATTGGCGAGGATGTTGACGCCGCGCAGCATCTTGTCGCGAGCGTCCGAGGAGAAATAAACGTCTTTAGCGGCCATGTGTATGAGCCCTTCTAAATGAGAAACTGGAGTGGAGAGCGGTTCGAACGAGAGAAGCCGTTAGGCCTCGATCACGCCCAGGACGTCGCTTTCCTTCATGATCAGCAGGTCTTCACCGTCGACCTTCACTTCGCTGCCCGACCACTTGCCGAACAGGATCTTGTCGCCGGCCTTCAGGTCGAGAGCGACGACGTCGCCCTTGTCATTGCGGGCGCCGGGGCCGACAGCGACGACTTCGCCTTCTTGCGGCTTTTCCTTGGCGGTGTCGGGGATGATGATCCCGCCCTTGGTTTTGGTTTCTTCTTCGACTCGCTTCACGAGGACGCGGTCGCCAAGAGGACGAAACTTCATAGGGTCTTCTCCGTCGGGACGGTTAGAATTACGGTTCGAAGGCAGGCGGGGAGCGGTGCTGTTAGCAGTCACTCCCACCGAGTGCCAACGCCGGGCAGGAGTTAAGGCTGGGGGTGGCGCAAGTCAAGGACGAGGGCCGCCGATTAGCTGTGGGCAAAGCGCGCCAAAGCCGGTTCGATGAAAGATCATAGGGACAGAAAAAGACGCCATGAAGACGCTTCCCGCCCTGGCCCTGGCCACCGCCCTCCTCGTCGCCGGTTGCGCCAGCGCCCCCCCGCCGCCCGTACGCACGGTCACCGACGCCGATGCGGGCGCGATCACCCTGGCGCGCGGCCAGGGGCTGGAGATCGCCCTGCCGCTGAATTCCGGCACGGGCTACGCCTGGCGGCTGGATGAGGAGGCGCCGATCCTGATCCTCGGCGGCGGCTCCAGCCAGATCACCGACGCCAAGATGCCCGGCGCGCCGGTCCAGACGATCTACCGCTACCAGGCGGTGGGCATGGGCAAGGCCGACCTGGCCTTCACCCTCAAGCAGCCGTGGCGGCCAGACAGCCCGAGCGACCGCAAGGTCGTGTTCCACATCAAGGTGCGCTGATGATCGATCACATCGCCTTAGAGATCAGCGACTTCGCGCGCTCGACGGCGTTCAAACCGCGAGGCGGCCTGCCGGGCGCCCGCGTGACGGACTTGGAGCTATGATGTCGAGTTACGGTCTTTCGCTGGTGCTGGCGGTGATCGCCTGCGTGATCGGCGGCGTGCTGGGAGGGCTGACCCTGACCCGCCCTGGCGCCGCGCGAGGCTTGGCGGGATGGGCCAGTCTCGACCTGGCTGAGGGCGCGGCTCCGTCGGTCGACGCCCTGACCCAGGGCCGGGCGTTCGGCGGCCTGCTGATCCTGTCGCACGCCACGACGGCGCTCTTCCTCGGCTACCAGCCCAGCGTCGGCGCGGCCATGGCCTTCGCCCTGGCCATGGCCTGGTTCGGCGCCGCTTTGGGCCGGGCCGTCTCGGCCCTGGTCGACCGGGCCCGCACCCGCGTCAATTTCGGCAGCCTGGCCTTCGAGGTGATGATCGCCGTGACCCTGAGCCTGCCGTTCTTCAATCCAGGGCGGCTGGTGATCATGGGCGGGAAACTGGTCTAGAGCGGTTCGGCCAGCCCTGCCGGACATCGAGGCGGCTTAGGCGCGGGGACATGCCCTTGGTCATGTCCCCGATCGACGTAGGTCCCGGAAGCGCGA
>JACMOF010000094.1 GCA_014378155.1 Caulobacter sp.
GAGACGTTCCAACACGCCGCTGGCCCGCCAGGCCTCGATCTCGTCGCGGTGGAAGTAGTCGTGCGCCTGGGTCCGCTCGCCGAACACCAGCCAGTTGCGGTGGCGGCCAGCGGCGGCGCGGCCCTTCAGGTGGGCGCGCAGGCCGGCCAGGCCCGTGCCGTTGCCGATCAGGATCAGCGGCCGATCGTCGGTCGGGCCATGGAAGCTTCGGTTGGTTCGCACCCGCGCGGCGATCTCGGCGCCCTTCTCGGCGTGGACGGTCAGCCAGCCCGAGCCCACGCCCAGCCTGCCGTCGGCGCGTCGCATGGTCCGCACCAGCAGCTCCACCCCGCCGCCGGCCGGTAGCGAGGCGATGGAATATTCGCGGTGGGGCAGGGGCGACAGAGCGTCGATCAGGGCCTGGGGCGTCGTCGGGGCCGCGCCGTCGTGCGGCAGGCGCCGCCAGGCCAGGACCGCCGCCAAGGTCGCGCCCTCGTCGGCCAGCACCGCAGCGTCCGGGTCCAGGGCCAGGCCCGACAGCAAGGCGGCGACCTCGGCGGGGTCGTTGCACGGCCCGATCTCCAGGATGTCGCCAGCCTCCCAGGTCGCGGCCTCGGCGGGCTCCAGCCGGATGTGGAACGCCGCCTCGCCGGGGCTGCCCGGATTGAGCTGTCGACGCTCGGCCAGGCGCCAGAGACCATAGCGGGGTCGGGTCCAGTCCGGGCTGTCGGTGACGCCGGCCATTACGCCAACCTGGCCCTGCCAATGGCGCAGGGCGGCGGCGTCGCCGTCATCGACCTCGACCCGGTCGAACAGCGGATGGGCCCCGCGCCGGGCCAGCCAGGCGTCGAGCGTGCGGCCAAAGGCGCAGAAGTGGGCGTAGCTGCTGTCGCCCAGGGCCAGGACGCCAAAGCCAAGGTCGTGCAGGTCGGGCGCCGCGCTCATCACATCACGCAGGAAGCGGCGGGCGGTGTCGGGGGCGTCGCCTTCGCCGGTGGTGCTGACCACGAACAGGGCGCGCCCAGCTTTGGCCAAGTCGGCGGCGGTAACGTCGGCCAGGGCCTTCAGCGTCACCCTCGCGCCGCCGTCGCTGAGCAGCTTGGCGGTGGCCAGCGCCAGCTGCTCGGCGAAACCGGTCTGGCTGGCATGGGCTAGCAGGATCGCCGCGCCCTCTCCGGCCGACAGGGCGTGGGCCTCGCGGCGGACGGCGCGACGGCGGCGGGCCTCGCGCAGGGCGATAGCGAGGCAGAACAGGGCATAGACGCCTAGCACCAGGCCGGCGGCGCAAAGCCGGCGGGTCTCGGGAGACAGGGCGAGCCAGGCGCTCATGCGTCGAGCATCGCCGTCAGGGCCGGCGACAGGCGCTCTTCCAGTCCGCCAGGACCGTCGGCCAGGACCAGCACGGCCAGGCCCCGCACCGTGGCCAAGGCCAGGGCGACGTCGGGCGTCATCACGGTCAGGGCTGTGGCGTAGGCGTCGGCGCGCATGCAGCTTTCGTCCAGGACCGTGACGCTGACGGCGCCGTGTTCGACGGGGGCGGCGGTGGCGGGATCCAGGGTGTGGGCGTAACGCCGGCCGTCATGCTCGAAGAACCGGCGGTAGTCGCCCGAGGTGGCGACCGACAGGCCGTGCAGGGCGACCAGGGTGCGCGGGTTCTCATTGGCGACCGGTGGCCGCTCAAGCTCGACCCACCACGGCTGGCCGTCCGGCTTGGCGCCGGTCCCGCGCAGTTCGCCGCCGACCTCGACGAGGTACGAGCGGGCGCCGGCGCGATCGAGCGCGGCGGCGACTTGATCGACCGCGAAGCCTTTGGCGACGCCGTTGAGGTCCAGCGTCAAGCCGCCGGGCTGGAACAGGCGGTCGCCGTGGAGGATCAGGCCACGCCAGCCGGCGGCGTCCTGGGCCTTGGCGATCGCCTCGGGCAACGGCGGCGCGCCGGTAAACGGGCGGGGCCCGAAGCCCCACAGGTCGACCAGGCCGCCCAGGGTGGGGTCGAAGGCGCCCTCCGTGGCCTCGGCGACTTCCAGAGCGCACCGCAGCACTCGAAGCATGGCCGGGGGTAGGGCAGTCCAAGTTCCGGCGGCGGCGCGGTTATAGCGCGACAGGTCGGAGTCAGGCTCCCAGGGGCTCATCTCACGCACGACGGTGTCGAGCTCGCCCTGGACCATGGCGGTCAGGGCCCGCGCCTTGGCGGTGGGCGGGGCCACCAGCTTGACCGACCAGGTTGTGCCCATGGTCTCGCCACCAAGCGCCAGCACCGCGCCGCCGATCGGGCGGGCGGGCGGCTTGGCGAGCAGGGGGACGAGGACGCGGGCCATGGGGAGGGGCCGGCCCCACCGTCGTCAATCCCCCGGACAGGTCGGGGGATTGACGACGTGGAGTGTTGGCCGACTAAGGCCGCAGCGCTTCGAGCGTGGCGGTGTAGCTGGCGCTCGTGCCGTCGCCCGCCAGGGGCGTCGCGGGGCCTTGCTGACCGGCGCCAGGATCGCCCATGCCAGGACCGCCGGGCGCGCCACCGGGACCACCAGGGCCGCCGCCTTCACCGCCGGCCCGACGACCGGTCTCGCCGGAACGCGCGACAGCGTTCATCCAGTAGAGGCCGGCCTCCGGGAAGGTGACCTTGAAGCTGCCGTCCGCGCCGGTCTTGACCTTGAAGTCGCCCGGCGTGGCGCGATAGCGGGCGTTGCCGGGGGCGAAGGTCACGTCCAGATCGGCCGCCGGCTTGCCGTCTAGCAGGAACTTGAAGGTCGCCGCCTCGCCCGACACCAGGTCGTTGGGATGGGTCACCGGGATCAGTTCCAGGCCCTTGCCGGTCGGCTTGAACACCGTGGTGGTCGGGGCGTCACGGGTGACGAAGGTTTCGTTGCGGTTGAAGCTCTTGATCGTCTTCAGGTCTGCGGCGCCGGCCGGAACCTGCTCGGCGAAGTCCTCGGGCGTGCCGCGGAAGCGCTTGACCGCGCCGTTCTCGGTCCAGCTGGCCATGATATTGGCCGAGGCCGTGCCGATCTTGTAGGTGCCCGGCTTGGTCAGCTGGACATCGAAGGTCGAGCGGTACTTGGCGGTCAGGGCGTTCTGGATCTTGTCGACCGAACCGTCCGGCGCGGTGACGACCACGCCGTCCAGCCGCATCGGGTTATGGTCGGCATAGAACAGCTCGTTCGAGATCGCCGCGTCGAAGCTGACCCAGATCTCGCCCGACAGCACGGTGGCCGTGGGCGCGATCCAGCCGCGATGGGCTTGGGCCGCGAAGGGCAGGGCCAGGACGAAACCGCCCAGGGTCATGGACGCGGCGACGGCGAGAAGGCGCTTCTTGAAGGTCATGGCGTTTTCTCTCTTCTATTTGACGGCGACGGTGACGGCGCCGAGTTCGGCTGTCCCCTTGGCGGAGGCGGGCTTGCCGGGTTTGCCCCAGGCAAAGGGCACGCGGACGGCCTCATGGCCGCCGACCTCGCGAGCGGCCTCGACGACCAGGTTATACTGACCGGGCTTGAGGTCCTTCAGCGGTCCCTTGGCGCCGCTGAACACCAGCTTCTGCGGACCCGGCGCGCGGGTGGCGCCGCTCAGGCCGTCGGCCGGGAAGCTCATGGTGCGGCCGGCCTTGCGCCACCACTGGCGCATGTCCTTCAACCATTTGACGCCCTTGTCCTCCTTGGAGTCGGCGTCATACCAGACCGCCAGCGTCGCGGCGGCCGAGGCGTCCGGCGCCTCCACCCAGATGGAAACATAGGGCTTGTGATATTCCGCGACCGTCAGGCGCGGCACCTCGACGGTGACATTGAGGTCGGCGGCCAGGGCCGGGGTCGCGACGGCCGCGCCGGCGCCAAGAGCCGAGAAAGTCAGCAGGGACAGGGTGCGCTTCATGGATGGACGCTCACAGGTGGACGAAAAGCATGACGAGCAGCAGCGGGATCACCAGGCCGCCGGCCACCAAGGGCCAGGTCAGGGGCCGGGCCCGCGCGTGGAACTGCAGCAGGATCAGGCCGGTGACCGCGAAGATCACGCAGGCCCCGGCGAAGATGTCGATGAACCAGCCCCAGGCCTTGCCGGCGCTGCGACCCTTGTGCAGGTCGTTCAGCAGGCTGATCGCGCCGCGCGTGGTCTTCTCGTGCTCCACCGCGCCGGTTTCGCGGTCGATGCTGATCCAGGCGTCGCCTCCGGGACGGGCCAGGGCGACATAGACTTCTTCCGCCGTCCACTCGCCGTCGCGGCGGGCGATGTCGGCGTCGACGGCCTTGTCCAGCCAGGTCTCGACCCGGATCGGCAGCGGGCGCTTGCCCTCGGTCGGGCCCTTGGCCAGCAGGGCGATCAGGTCGGCGGGCAGGGTGGCCTTGTGGTCGATGACCACGGGCTTGGCCTCGATCTGGCCGGCATGGTTGAGGGTGAATCCCGTCACGGCGAAGCCCAGCAGGCCGACCAAACTCAGGGCCGCGCTGATCCAGTGCCACTGGTGCAGTTGCTTGAGCCAGAACGAGCGGCGTTGCGGAGCGGGAGCGGTCTTCACGGTATCCGGGTCGGGGGGAGGAGGAGCGCAGCTTCATGCCCATGTTTGAGAACGACTTGCAAGAGCAAGCTCTGCAAAGGGTCTGATCTCGGCTTTGCGGCCTCCCAAATACGGCGCCTGCGACGATAGCGCACGGGGACGGACGCGGCCTCGGAGACTAGATCTGTTCATGTGTTGTTAAGAAAAGCCGGGGGCCGTCGCGTGCAGAAAATCCTAGTCGCCGAGGACGATATCCTGCTGGCGACCCTTCACGAGATTACTCTGAGCGAGGCGGGCTTCGACGTGTTGGTGTGCCGCGACGGGCAGCAGGCGCTGGAGGCCATGGACGCCTTCGATCCCGACCTGCTGATCACCGACTTCTTCATGCCCCGCATGAACGGCGGCGAGCTGATCAAGGCCACC
>JACMOF010000001.1 GCA_014378155.1 Caulobacter sp.
CCGTCACGCACTTTTTACATTGGCACTCGACGCCGGCGGTCTGAGTTTGATCGCCAGTCATCGCTATCGGTCGCTAACACGCGAAATGCCCCCACGCGAATCACGCTGCGGGGGTCAGTGCGGGGGTCAGTAAGGGGTGTTTGGGAAAATTAAGTAATAAAATCAATTACTTGCTGGAGCGCGGCGGCGGTGAGAGAGGGATTCGAACCCTCGTTAGGCTTTCACCTAAACACGCTTTCCAAGCGTGCGCCATCAACCACTCGGCCACCTCACCATGCGCACTTGATTCGAAGGCGGTTGAAGGCCCCCGTCGCAGGAAGGGGCGCAATATACTCAGGAAGGTTGCGGGGGCAAGCGGCCATGCGAGGTGAAACGGAGCCACGGGCGACTTATAGTGCCTGGCCCGCGTCAAAGGACCCGTGATGACTCCCAAAACCTTCGACGCCGCCGCCATGGCCCTGCCCGGCGCGACCATGACCGTCCAGTGGGGCGACAACCACGTCTACAAGGTTGGCGGCAAGATGTTCGCCGTGCTGGGCGGGGCGATAGGCGGCAAGGGGTTTTCGTTGAAGACCTCGGATGTGGCGTTCGAAGTGCTTGGCGAGACTGGCCAGGCCGTTCCCGCCCCCTATCTGGCTCGGGCCAAATGGCTGTATTTCGAGGACCTGGCGGGCCAGGACAAGGCCGAGGTCAATGATTGGCTGAAGACCGCCCACGGCCTGATCGCCGCCAAGCTTACCAAGAAGGTCCGGGCTGGGCTCGGATTCTAGAGCTCACGACCTTACTGCGTCAGGCCGTGAGCGCTAATCTCTTGTTTTGACGCATTTTTCTTCACGCGAACCGAAACCACTTCGCTCGAAAAATGCTCTAGGACAGACTCGCCTGGTCGTCGCGCGGCAGGTGGGGTCCGGTCGTCACGGGCTGAGCCTCGAGGATCTCACGGATGCGGCGGACGGCGACCGAGGCCGGGCTACGGCGCTGGCGCCAGAGCAATAGCGCCATGGCCCCGCCCGTCGCCGCCGCGAAGGCGATCGGACCCAGCAGCCAGGCGGCGGCCGCCAGGGCGAAATAGTAGCCGCGCACCCCGGCGTTGGACGACGACAGGGCGGGGTTGAGCACCGCCCCGGTCGCCTCGGCATAGTCTTCCAGCACCTTGCGCGGGGCCCACATCGGCGTGGCGCCAATGGCGGCCAGGCAGTAGTTCATCTGGCGGATCGCCCAGATGAAGTCGAGCAGGCCACGCGCCAGGGCGATCAAGACCAGGCCCATCTTGATCTGGAACACCAGGGTCGAAGCCGGGGCCAGCACGGCCAGGCCCTCGATGCTCTTCAGCGCGCTGTCGCCGCCAAACAGCACCCCGGCCGCGGCGGCGATCAAGATCAGGTTGGACGAAGCAAAGAACGAGGCCGAGTTGATGGCGTGGCCGAGCAGCTGGCCATCCAGTAGGGCGATCTCGCGCACCGCCATCTCGGCCATCCAGCGCCGGCGGATCACCGTCATGTCGGTGTTGATGACGTTCTTGGCGTGGCCCAGGCGCTTGAGCAGCGGTTCGTAGAACAGCCAGCAGAACGCGAAGAAGCCCAGGACGACCAGATCGAAGGTCGGCAGGGGAAAGGCGTGCAGGGCGTGACGGATCGAAGCGTGCATGGGGTGAGCTTAGGTCGGGAACGAGAGTCGGTGAAAGGGGCGAGGGACCGCTATCAGTCTTCGAGGATCAGGCTGTGCTTGCCGGTGTCGCGCAGCAACAGCGCCACCACCAACCCCACGGCCATGATCGCAGAAACATAGAGGTAGAAGCCGCTTTCCATGCCCTCGCGCTTGAACCACAAGGCGACATATTCGGCGGTGCCGCCGAACGCGGCGTTGCCCAGGGCGTATGGAAGTGCCACCCCCAGAGCCCGCACATGGGTGGGGAACAACTCGGCCTTCACCACGGCGCTGATCGAGGTGTAGCCCGATTGCACGACCAGGGCGGTCATGATCAGGGCGAAGGCGATCAGTGGGCTGGCGGCCTTGGCGGTCAGGGTGAACACCGGCCAGGCGATCAGCGCCCCGACCCCGAAGGCGAAGACCAGCATGGTCTTGCGGCCCAGGCGGTCCGACAGCCAGCCGAACAGCGGCTGCAGGAGCATGAACCCGAACAGGGTCGCCAAGTTGACCGCCCCGGCCGTGGCCTTGTCGAAGCCGGTGGTGTTGGTCAGGAACTTCAGCATGTAGGTGGTGTAGGCATAGAAGGCCAAGGAGCCCGCCGCGCTCAGCCCGATGATCGCCAGGGTTTGTTTGGGATGGCGCGAGACCAGCGGCGCGGCGAGCGCCACATAGGTCATGATCAGCAAGACCACCGAGACGCCTTGGGCCGCGCCCGCGAAGGACCAGGCGGTGAAGCCAACCACCATCGCCGCCACGGTCAGCAGCAGCAGGGTGGTCACCGAAGCCACCTGCCGGCTGCTGATCGGGTCGTGCTGGGCGACGTTCCGGTGGGAGACGCTCTCCTCGATGCCGGTCCGGATCCAGAAGACCACAACCGCAAGGGCGGCGCCGATGAAGAACGGCACGCGCCACCCCCAGGCCGCCAAGTCGGACTTGTCCAAGGTGTTCTGGAGGATCACCAGCACCAGGGCCGCGACGAGCTGACCCATGATCAGGGTCACATATTGGAAGCTGGACCAGAAGCCTCGTCGCTTCTTCCCCGCCATCTCGCTCATATAGGTGGCGCTGGCGCCGTATTCGCCGCCCACTGACAGACCTTGCAGCAGGCGGGCCAGCAGCAGGATCACCGGCGCGGCGTCGCCGATCGTGGCGTGGCCGGGGCACAGGGCGATGATCAGCGAGCCGGCGCACATCAGGCCGACAGCCAGGGTGAGCGCGGCCTTGCGGCCCTTGCGGTCGGCATAGAGCCCCATCAGCCAGGCGCCAACAGGACGCGCGCCGAAGCCCACGGCGAAGATGGCGGCCGTCTGCATCAGTTGGGCGGTCTGGTCGCCCTTGGGAAAGAAGATCTTGGCGAAGTAGATCGAGAACGCGGCGTAGGCGAACCAGTCATACCATTCGACGAGGTTGCCGGCCGAACCGCCGAGGATGGCGCGGACGCGGCGCCAGGCGGTCATGGGGACCCGATCAGGGGCGACGGGCGAGGTCGCCGGTATGGTGGTGTCGGTCATGTTGGCCCCGCGACTCTGGTTGTCGCGACCTTAGGCGAACAATGGTCTTTGGGGGAGGGGGCAGCGATCGGGGACGCACGCAGGCATGCGTGCGTCCCCGTCCGTTCCGTGGACGGCTAGATCCGGCCCATCAGCACCAGGATGATCAGGATCACCAGAATCAGGCCCAGACCCCCGCTGGGGAAATAGCCCCACGAACGGCTGTGACCCCAGGTCGGCAGGGCCCCGACCAGGGCCAGGATCAGGATGATGATGAGGATCGTGCCGAGCATGTCCGTCTCCGTTGTATCCGAGCGCTCTGCGCGCTCGGGTTCGGGAGAGGAAATGCCGAGGGTGCGGTCAAGGTTCCAGCGGGGCTGGCGAGGCTAGCCGGCCGCGATATCGATCCGCTTCCAGGTCTGCGACTTGCAGAACAGCCGGCCCACCAGGCAGCCCTTGGCCTTCATGGTGGTGGCGTCGGGGAAATCGGCGGTGCCCGTCAGCACCATGTTCAGGTCGGGAACGAACACCTTGCCGCGCCAGCTGCCATTCTTCTGCAGCTCGAAGTCGCGAAGCAGCTGCAGACCGATCAGGCTCGGTGTGCCGCCCTTGCGGGCGTCGGCCTGGGCGTCTGAATTGGCCCAGACCACCTTGCCGCAGGCCTGGCCACCGCCGCAGGGCTTGATCTCAAGATGGACCGTGTTCTTTGGATTGCGCCAGACGCCGTAGGTGAAGCTGTCGCCTGGGCCCTCCGCGAAAGCCGGGGCGCCGCACGCCAGGCCGACGACCGCAGCCAGGGCCGCAAGGGCTAACTTGATCGCGCGCATAGAAAACAACTCCACCCGTCGACCGGGTTTGTCGTACAGCCCGAGCCTTTGATCAAGTGAAGTGGTGTCGATCCCGCTCAGCCGCTAGGGCAATCCTCGGACTTGCGAAGGCCCATTGCCCATAGGGCGCCGATCACCGCGCCCTTGACGCGGGGCAGCAGCAGCAGGGTCAGGCCGGCCAGCGGCAGCACGGTCAGCGGCACCACCAGCGCTGGCGACATTTTCCAGATGAACGGAAAGAGCAGCAGCGGGGCGACGAACAGGTGGCCGATGATCAGGATCGTGAAATAGGCCGGGCCATCATCGGCCGGGTAACGCGCCAGGTCATGGCCGCAAACCTCGCAGTCCAGATCGACCTTCAGATAGCGCGTGTACAGCCGACCTTCGCCGCAGTTGGGGCAACGGTGACGGACACCGCGCTTCATGCCGGTCAGGACGCTGGGAGGAGACTTCTTATTCATGGGCGTGGATATGCTCCCGCAGCGGGCCTTGCGAAAGGGGGCGCGCGGTCGCATGCGCCATTTTGAATCAGGTTTCGTAGAGATGAGTATGCGTGTGCCCAAGCATTCACTCGCAAGATGAGCGAGTAAAGCCGCCAGACTTTCGCCACATTAACCACTGGCGCTTTGTGGGTTACGGGTAAGTAGCCGCCGATCTTGAAAAATCTGACAACAAGCGCGGCCTTGGGCAAACGCGACTTAACTACACCGGGGTTCGCGGAGTCCGGTTGCCGCACTCCGCGAAGCTTGGCCTGCGGCTATTTGGCGTCCTTGGCGGTGTCGCTGACGGCGTGGCCAGCGGCCGACACGTCCTTGCCGACGCCTTCGACGGTGTTGCAGGCCGAAACCATCAGGGCGGCGGCCGTGACGGCCAGGATCAGGATCTTGCGCATGGGAGGAGGTCCAGACTGGAGGGAAGTGCGGCCGAGATTAGCCACGCGAAGCGCTGCTGTTCAAGCCTCCGCGCCGTCCCAGCGAGTTGTCATCCCGGACAAGCGCTCAGCGCGAAGATCCGGGACCGACGCGTGAACGCAGGTGCTTCCGGCGGTCCCGGATCTGACCCCGGCTTTCACCGGGGTTGTCCGGGATGACAAATCAAGGGGTTCGGTTCGACTAGATGCTACCGATGGCCCGGCCGATAGTCCTCCTTTACATGCCCTTGAAGCTGCGCCTCCGTGAACAGCACGGGCTTGGTTCGCATGGTCGCGAACAGCGGCGTCTGGTCGGCATAGTGCGGCGAGGCGGCATCCAGGGTGGCCGACCCGAACTGGTGGATGCTGTCGGAATGGACCACGCCCTGTTTGTCCCAGCTGACGAACATGATGAAGGTGTCGCCGGCGTCGGCGGAGAAGGTTCCGTCTTTCTGCGGAATGCCCCAGACCGCGCGATAGGTGTCGGCCGCGCCGTCGATTGGCAGGTCGACCTTGCCGTGGCGGATGCGATTGACCTGGCCCCATTTCGGATCGAGGCGGCCGAAGCCTTGCTTCAGCGTGACGATCGCCGCCTTCAAGCTCTCCAGCGGTGTCGGGACGGGATCGCCGTTCATCTGCGCCACCAGGATGGGCTGGGCCATCAGCGAGGCCAGGGCGGCGGCGCGGTTGTTTACGTCGGTGCGCCGGTCCCAGCCACGCAGGATCGCCTGGGCGGCCTTGAGGTCGGCGTCGTTCCCCGGATCGGCGGCGATCGCCTGCCGCACCATGGCCACGACGGATGAACGCTCGCTATAGGCGATGTCGAACTTGTAGCGCCGGAACGCTTGATCGGTGATCGCATGGTCTGCCCCGACCAACTCCTGGATGCGCAGGGCGCGGTTGGTCACGTTGGTCTGCAAGCCTTCGCTGGCCGGGAAGTCGGCGGACCTCAGATTGTCGGCCGGGTCACTGGCCAGGAATGGGCTGTTGTTGGAGTTGTAGACATAGCCCGACCGGGGGTTCCACAGCTGGGGAATGGTCTCGACCGGGCGATAGCCTTGCCAGACGAGATCGGAGCGATCGCCGGGCAGGATCTTTGTCCAGTCCACGCCCTCCCGGCGGTTGGGGTATTGTCCGTTGTGGACGAAGCCGATGTTCCCGGCGGCGTCGGCATAGATGTAGTTCAGGCTAGGCAGGGCGTGGGTGGCGATGCCGGCCCTCCACTCGGCCAGGTTTCGCGCCTTGTTCAGCCGCCAATATTGCAGTGGCTGGCGATACTCGCCCATGCCGGCATAGCGCAGGGCGAACAGGCCATGCTTGGTCTCGAGCACCGGACCCTGGACGGTGCGCAGGGCGTGCTTGGTCACCGGGATGACGATCGGCCCCCACAGCTTGATCCGCAGCTTGACGTCGTGCCGCGTGAAGTCGCGCCACTGGCCGTCCAGTCGGTACTGGTTTTTGTTCTGCGGGTTGATCACCAGCCGGTAGGCGTCGAACAGGTCGGGTTTGGAGACGGTGTTGGCCCAGCCCAGGGTGGCGTTGTGGCCATGCAGCATGAATGGCGCGCCGGGGAAGAAGCCGCCAGCCACGTGCCAGCCTTCGCCGCTCTCGACCACGGCTTCGTACCAGGCGACCGGGCCGGTATAGGGCTGGTGCGAATTGACCAGCAGACGGGTGAAGCCGTCGGCGGTGCGTGACGGTGCGACCGCCAGGCCGTTCGAGCCCTTGGGTGGGGCCTTCTGGGCCTCCTCCGGCGCGTTCAGCCGCTTCAGCTCGCCATCCAAGCCGTAGAAGAACGGCTGCTTGAACACGAAGCCCGCCAGCACGTCCTTGCCGCTCAGGGGCAGCAGGCCCGGCGTCACCGCGTCGGGATGTTGGGCGGCATAGAGGTTGACCCCATCGGCATAGGCCTCAAGCAGGACGCGCAGATCGGCGGGAAGCTTGGGATAACCCGCCTCTACGGTCGGCCACACATCAAGCAGACCCACCAGATAGTCGGTGACTGCGGCCTTGGCGCCGTCGCGGTGCGCCAGGGTCCCGCGGGTGGCCAGCACCACGCTCTGCACGGTGGCGAAATCGTCCTCGGACTGGGCGTAGGCCAGGCCGAAGGCGGCGTCGGCGTCGCGCTTGCCCAGGATGTGAGGCACGCCCCATTCGTCGCGCCGGATGCGCACGTCATAGGCGCCGGCCTTGGCGATCAGAGCCTGGATGTCGGGTTTGGGCGGCTGAGCGGCGCGATCCAGGCCGATCAGCCCCAGCACGGTGATGACCGCCAGGCAGACGATGACCAGCAGGCCTCGAAAGATCCAACGCATTACGTTCCACCCCTATCGTTCTTTTGCGATGATGATGGGCGCGGATCACGGCTGGCGATAGCCGGACCTTAGGGAAGCCCATTAAGCGCGTCGCCGCCGGAGCCGCCGGAGCGCAGAGGGCCGTCGACCACCTCGAAGTCGCGCGAGCGCATCTGGCCCTCGGCCAGATGGATGCCTCGGCATCGTGGTGTCTCGCCAACCGCGCTCGTAAAGCCTGGTCATCGAAGTCCCCGACGACGGTAGGGTTGCCCGTTCGTCTGACGCTGCGCATGTCGTCCGGCGATCACACCGTCGTGCTGCGGCATCCCAACATCGTTAACCGGCAGGCTTTTCGCCCACGTCCATCGGGAAATTCGGCGACCGCGATCAGGGTTTTACCCTATGGATGAACGGCGCGCGCTGTTGCAACCTGAGCGGGCTTGCAGATGCCGGGTGGCCTCCCCCGATTCCCCCCGGCATGTCGGTCCGCCCAATTCCGACGGGGTATGACCAGATCGCAGGCTGAGAGCCGGTCGGGGTGTCCCGACGCATAAATCCGGCCGGCTCTCCACCGCTTGCAAACCGCCTCAGACGATCACGGCGCGGCATTAGCCTGACGCGGCGCTTCCTCGACAGGCATGTCGAGATCGCCGAGGCCGGCGGTCTTGACCGCCTCACGCAGCTTGGTGATGGGCTCACCGGCCAGGGTCGAGAACGAGAGTTCGCTCTCGACGGCCCGGTTCTCGGCAAGGTTGGCGAAGGCGGTGGGCGAGGCTGGATCCTTGTTCAGCGACACCGCATAGGTCTTGCCTGGCAAGGTTCGGCACAGCAGGACGAAGGTCTTGGTGTCGTTCAGCAGGCGCGGGGTCTTCAGGCACTCCAGCGCGTCGCCGCTGGCCGAGGGAGCATAGGCAAAGTCGCGCGGGATCATCGGCTGGTCAAACACCACCTTCAACACCAACACGCCGGGCGCGATCGCCTGGCCTGCGGCGGGCCAGGTGCCCACGACCCTTGGCTTGGCCGTCGGCGGCATCACCAACACCGGCGACACCGAGGTCGGCTCCTCGCGCGGCCGGGGCGTTGAAGGCTTGGGTGGGGACGCGGCGGATTGCGCCAAGGCGGGGCCGGAGGCGAGGCACAGGGTCAGGGCGAGGGTCAAGGCGCGCATATATTGTACCGTGCCGCTAAAGCGCGGCCTTCTCAAGGCCGAGGAAGCGTCTGGCGAGGCGCTATCGCGCCTTTAGTTCAGATTGAATCGGCATCCAAATATTCCGTCTCCCCGGCGAAGGGGAACTGGAGCGAAGCATCTGTGTAGCCAAACACGCGCTAGCGCGTCAGCCAGGGCTTGCTCTTGTTGCTCGAATTAGCCGCCGCCGCCTGCTCGCGCTGGAACTTCCCGCCGCGCGGCGGTTTCGGCTTGGCGGCCAGGGCGGCCTTCTTCAGGCGCAGGGCGCGCTGGATCGGGGTCTCGCCGGGAACTTCGGGGGAATCTTCAGGCTGGTCGGTCATGATCGCTTTCTAGCATGAGCCGCGACCGACCGCGATGTCGCTGGCGCCGACTCTCGGCCTGAGGCATCGTCGCGGCGTGGGCGACGTGGCGATTAACGGAAAGACCTGGAACGAGGCCGAGCACGACCTGGTGGTCGGCGACTATTTTGTCATGCTCGACAAGGTGATGACCGGCCGCGCCCTTGATCCGGCCACCCACCAGCGGGCCCTGCGCTTCGTGACCAACCGCTCGGGCGGGGCGATCACCTTCCTGCAGGGCGAGATCTCGGCGATCCTGACGCTCGTCGGTCTGCCGACCCTCAAGGACCATCCGCCGCGCTGGGACTTCGGCGACGTCCTGGTCGATGCGATAGACCGACATCTGACCGCCAAGCCCGCCGCCCTGAAGGACCTGGCCCAGCCGCCGGCCCTGTTGGGTCGCGCCGCCGCGCCCGTTCTGGCCGAAGGCGCCCCGGCCCAGGCCGTGCCGGTCCGTCCCAGCGAGCGGACGCGCGCCCTCATCGCCCGCTTCGACCCCGCCGACCGCGACGGCGACGCCCGCATCCTGAGCCGCATCGGCGTCGCAGCCGCCTTGGCCTATGAGCAGACCCGCCTAACCGCGCGCGGTCGGCCCGACCTCGCCGACCAGGTCCGCCTGGCCCTGCCCCCGGACGATGAGGGCTGCGACCTCGTCAGCTTCAGCCGCACCGGCGCCCCGCGCCGCATCGCCGTCAAAACCACCACGGGAGGCGCGGCGACGCCCTTTCGGCTGAACCAGGGCGAGGAAGCGTTGAGCCGCGAGCAGCCCGAAGCGTTCCAGGTCTACCGGCTGTACGACGTGGCGCGGGAGGCCAGGGTGTTTCGTGTGCGCGGCGCGCGCGGCGCCGTCTAGAGCATTTCCCGACCTGACTGCGTCAGGCCGTGAGCTTTAATCTTTTGTTTTGAAGCATTTTTCTTCACGCGAACCGGAACCACTTCGCTCGAAAAATGTCTTAGGGCACGTCGTTCCGCGCCCAAGGCCCGAACGCCGGACGCTGCTTCAGCCGCGCGTAATAGGCTTCGACCGCCGGCAGTTCCGCGCGGTCCATCGGCGTCGCCACCCAACGGTGCACTGACACGCCCATCACCACGTCGGCCACGCTGAAATCGTGTCCGGCGACGTGGGCGCCGGTGATCCGCAGTTGTTGTTCGAGGATGGTCATGGCCCCATTCCAGGCCTGGACGCTGGCGGCGATCTGCGCCGCGTCGTCATAGCCCGGCGTAGGACGGCCCAGGGCCAGGAAGGCGTAGCCCCAGGTCGGGTTGAGCTCGGTGGCCTGCCAGTCCATCCACTGCTCGACCACGGCGCGCGGCCGAACCACGGCGGGCAGCAGGTGGCCGCCGCCATAGCGGGCGGCGAGATACCGGCAGATGGTGTTGCTCTCGTAGAGCGCGCCCTGCTCGTCGATAAGCACCGGCACCAGGCCGTTGGGGTTCAGCGCCAGGAATTCCGGGTTCTGGGTCGAAGCGAACCCCTTGCCCCAGTCCTCGCGCTCATAGGCCAAGCCAAGCTCGTCGCAGGTCCACAGCACCTTGCGGACATTGAGGGACGAGGTGCGACCGAGGATTTTCAGCATGTGTTCTCCAACGATGAAGCCGCGTGAATCGCCATTCAAAAGCACTTCACCTATGCTGGCTTTGATGACCCGCGACGCCGTTATCGCCGTTCTGCGCACCGCCGAGGCGGCTTTGCGCGCCATGGGCGTTTCCCGAGCGGCTCTATTCGGATCGACCGCTCGAGGTGAGGCGCGACCGGACAGTGATCTGGACATCCTGGTCGAATTGGACCCAGCAGCGAAGATCGATCTGTACGGCTATGTCGGAATCCAGCATTTTTTGGCCGACCTGTTTGTCGAGCCCGTTGATGTGGTCAAACGCGAGAGCTTGAAGGCGCATGTGCGCCCATCCGCCGAGCGCGATGCGATCTATGCCTTCTGAACGAGACGTTCAGGCCTGGACCGATATTCTGGAAAACGCGCGTCTGGCGCTCGCTTTCACCATCGGTCTCGACGAAGCCGCCTTGGCCCATGATACCAAAAGCTTCTACGCGGCGACCCGCTGCCTTGAGATCATTTCCGAGGCCGCCCGTCGCCTTGATGTGACCGAGCGCTAACGCTTCGCCGACTTGCCATGGCGGGAGATCATGGGCTCGGGCAATGTCTACCGGCATGACTATGACGACGTATCGCCGGCCTTAGTCTGGGCCACCGTCACCTACCGCCTTCCACAGCTGATCGCTGCCGCGGAGGGCGCGTTAAACGGTCAGGGGTAGCCAGCTTGGCCTGGATCAATCCCCGTCCATCTTCAACGCCGCGATGAACGCTTCCTGCGGGATTTCGACCTTGCCGAACTGGCGCATGCGCTTCTTGCCGGCTTTTTGCTTGTCGAGCAGCTTGCGTTTGCGCGAGGCGTCGCCGCCGTAGCACTTGGCGGTGACGTCCTTACGCAGGGCGCGGACGGTTTCGCGGGCGATGATCTTGCCGCCGATCGCCGCCTGGATGGGGATGACGAACATGTGCTGCGGGATGAGCTCC